>CAKPWR010000069.1 GCA_934196725.1 uncultured Prevotella sp. | reverse complement strand
GGTAATGAGGGTGCTTACTTCCTCGTATCGGCTCTCTAAGCCTTCTAGCTTCTGTAATATGTTGTTATTATCCATTATTTGATAATTAATAATTTATAATTTATAATTAACAATGAGGCTTACGCCTTTGGTTAGCTATTACATTATTAATTATACATTATTAATTTTTAATTCTATTTTTAGTATTCGAATGTTCCGAATTCGCTCTTGATGGTCAGGCTGCGCTTGCCTTCCTCGATATGACCCACAATCTGGGCATCGATGTTGAAGCTCTTGCTGATGGCGATAACCTTCTCGGCAACCTCAGGACGTACGTAGATCTCCATGCGGTGACCCATGTTGAATACCTGATACATCTCCTTCCAGTCGGTCTCTGAGCAGTCGTGGATAGCCTTGAAGAGTGGAGGTACTGGGAACATGTTGTCCTTCACTACCTTGCAGTTCTCGCCTACGAAGTGAAGAACCTTGGTCTGGGCACCACCGGTGCAGTGAACCATACCGTGAACCTCTGGGCGGAGCTCGTCGAGAATCTTCTTGATGACAGGAGCGTAGGTACGGGTAGGAGAGAGTACCAACTCGCCGGCATTGATAGGTGAACCCTCTACCTCATCAGTCAACTTATACTTACCGCTGTAAACCAACTCGTCTGGCACGGCGTGGTCGTAGCTCTCAGGATAGTTCTCTGCGAGATACTTGGCGAATACATCGTGGCGGGCAGAAGTCAAACCGTTGCTGCCCATACCGCCGTTGTACTTCTTCTCGTAAGTAGCCTGACCTGTAGAAGAAAGACCTACGATGACATCGCCTGGACGGATGTTGGCGTTGTTGATGACATCGCTGCGCTTCATGCGGCAGGTAACGGTAGAGTCAACGATGATAGTACGAACCAGGTCGCCTACATCAGCAGTCTCACCGCCGGTAGGATAGATGCCGATACCCATCTCACGCATCTCGTGGAGCAGGTCGTCAGTACCGTTGATGATAGCTGAGATTACCTCGCCTGGGATGAGCATCTTGTTGCGGCCGATGGTAGAGCTAACGAGGATGTTATCTACGGCGCCCACGCAGAGCAGGTCGTCTGTATTCATCACGATAGCATCCTGAGCGATACCTTTCCATACAGAGAGGTCGCCAGTCTCTTTCCAGTACATGTAGGCCAAGCTCGACTTGGTACCTGCACCGTCGGCATGCATAATGTTACAATACTCTGGGTCGCCGCCCAAGATATCAGGTATGATCTTGCAGAAAGCCTGTGGGAAGATACCCTTGTCGATGTTCTTGATAGCGTTGTGAACATCTTCCTTTGCTGCGCTAACACCGCGCATCATATATCTATTGTTACTCATATTCTTACTTTGAACTTTGAACTTTGATCTTTGAACTTTATGATATGCTTATTTTTCCTGGTGCCAGAAATCCCAGCTGGCGAATGCCTGGAGGAGCAGCATTTCCAAGCCATTCTTTACTGTGGCTCCATGTTCTTTACCCTTCTTCATGAAGAGGGTTTCGTCGGGATTGTAGATGAGGTCGTAGAGCAGGGTGTGGGTGTCCATCGCCTCGTAAGGCAGTGGAGGACACTCGTCTACATGAGGATACATACCTACAGGTGTGCAGTTTACGATAACATTGTATTCCTTGATTACATCAGGAGTAATCTTATCGTATTGAATAGTACCTGGACGTTCGTATCGACTCACAAACAAGGTTTCCAGACCTAGTGATTTCAAACCGTAGTTGATGGCTTTAGACGCACCTCCGGTACCCAGGATGAGTGCTTTCTTATGACACTTCTCCAGGAAAGGCTCGATGCTCTGTGTAAAGCCAATGACGTCGCTGTTATAGCCGGTGAGTACAGTTTCATTGCCCTTGTGGTCAACCTTCACCACATTGACGGCTCCGATGGCGTTGGCCTCAGGGCTTACGCTGTCGAGATAGCTGATTACTTTCTCCTTGTAAGGAATGGTTACGTTGAAACCCTTCAGTTCGGGATTGGTGTCGAGTACCTCAGCTAAACCTTCGATGCTAGGCAGCTCGAAGTTGAGGTACTTGGCATTGATTCCCTCGTTCTCAAACTTCTCGTTGAAATAGTTTTTTGAGAATGAGTGGCCCAAAGGGAAACCTATGAGTCCATACTTGTCCATACTGATATTCTTATTTTAAATTCATTATTTATTTGGTTGCAAAATAGAGTGTGCAGATACCGAAGGTGAGTCGGGTGAACTCTGCTTTCTCGAAACCTGCCTTCTTGAATACCTCCATCATCGTCTCTCCCTGAGGGAATGCCTCGATGGTCTTGGTGAGGTAGCTGTAGGCACTCTGGTCTTTCGAAATCAGCTTGCCGTAGATAGGCAATACTGTATGCGAATAGATGTGGAACAGCTGCTTCATCGGGAAACTGACCGGAGTGGTGAGTTCTACGATGCAGAGATGTCCTCCCTTCTTCAGTACTCGGCACATTTCGCGAAGGCCCTGGTCCAGGTTCTGGAAGTTGCGGATGCCGAAGGCAGCAGTCACGGCATCGAAGGTGTTATCTTCGTATGAGAGGTTGAGACAGTCTTCCTTGTCGAAGCGAATCACTCCGTCAAGTCCCAGCTGCTTTACCTTCTGTCTTCCTATCTCCATCATTCCCTGCGAGATGTCTGCTCCGATGAGTTTCTCAGGATGCAGCATCCGGGCGGCAAGGATGGCGAAGTCGCCTGTTCCGGTGGCGATGTCGAGCATTTTCTTTGGAGAGAAGGGCGCAAGTCGCTTGATTGCCTTCTTGCGCCATCCCTTGTCGATATCCCACGAGAGTCGGTGGTTCAGGGTGTCGTAGGTAGGGGCGATGTTGTCAAACATCTCCTCTACCAGCTTGCCCTTATCTCCTGTGCCCTCGTAGGGCTTAATCTGTTCTTGCTTATACATTATTAATTATTTACGTGTAGCAAGCCATTCGCTTACGTTCTTCTCGATACGTGCAGCGATGTCACCTTCCTCAGCAGCCTTGTCGAACTTCTCGCCTGTGATGTGCTCGTAAAGCTCGATGTAGCGGTCTGATACGCTCTCTGCATACTCGTCGGTGATTTCTGGCATGGTCTGACCTGGCTCGTTCATGAAGTTGTGCTCGATGAGCCACTGGCGAACGAACTCCTTAGAAAGCTGGCGCTGAGGCTCACCCTTCTCAAACTTCTCCTCGTAGCCATCTGCATAGAAGTAGCGGCTAGAGTCTGGAGTGTGAATCTCGTCGATGAGGTAAACCTTGCCGTCGCGCTTGCCGAACTCGTACTTTGTGTCTACGAGAATCAAACCCTGCTTGGCAGCGATTTCCTGACCACGGGCGAAGATCTTGCGTGTATAGTCTTCCATTACAGCGTAATCCTCTGCACTAACAATACCCTGGGCAATGATCTCTTCCTTAGAGATGTTCATGTCGTGACCCTCGTCAGCCTTTGTAGTAGGGGTGATGATAGGCTCTGGGAAACGCTCGTTCTCGCGCATTCCGTCTGGCAACTTCACACCGCAGATCTCACGGCATCCCTTCTGATAGTCGCGCCATGCGCTACCGGTGAGGATAGAGCGGATGATCATCTCAACGCGGAAACCCTCGCACTTCAAACCAATAGTTACCATTGGGTCTGGTGTAGCCAACTTCCAGTTTGGACAGATGTCTGTAGTTGTGTCCAAGAACTTAGCTGCAATCTGGTTGAGCACCTGTCCCTTGAATGGGATACCCTTAGGCAGAACAACGTCGAACGCTGAGATTCTGTCGGTAGCGACCATCACGAGGATGTCGTCGTTAATGTCATACACATCACGTACTTTACCGTGGTAAACACTCTTCTGTCCATCAAAATGGAAATCTGTCTTTGTTAATGCTTTCATTTTACTTTGAACTTTGAATTTTGAACTTTGAACTTTATGATATGCTTTATTTATGATCTGCATTCTTGATGAAATCTATTTTTAAAGAATCATTCTGTTCATTCTTAATTCTGATTATTTTGAATTATCTTTTTCTGCTTTCTGGGCTTCCCGTGCTTCCGCTCTCTCCTTGTCATACTTGTCGTATGCGTTGACGATGCGGGTTACGAGTTTGTGGCGCACGATATCCTTCTGTCCCAGCTTCACCACTCCGATGCCTTCCACTCCGTCCAGAATCTTGAGTGCTTCCTTCAGTCCGCTTCGCTGCTCTCTAGGCAGGTCGATCTGTGTCAGGTCGCCGGTGATGATCATCTTGGTGTTCATGCCCATACGGGTAAGGAACATTCTGATCTGCTGGGAGGTTGTGTTCTGTGCCTCGTCGAGGATGACGACGGCGTCGCTGAGTGTGCGTCCACGCATGAAGGCAAGTGGCGCAATCTGGATAATGTGCTTTTCCATCATGTCTTGCAGCTTGACGGCAGGAATCATGTCTTCCAGTGCATCATACAGTGGCTGCAGGTAAGGGTCAATTTTATCTTTCATGTCGCCTGGCAGGAAACCGAGCTTTTCGCCCGCTTCTACGGCAGGTCGTGATAGGATGATCTTTTTAATGGCTTTCTCCTTGAGTGCTTTTACGGCAAGGGCGATGCTGAGGTAGGTCTTACCTGTTCCGGCAGGACCCACGGCAAATACCATGTCGTTCTTTTCGTAAGCTTCAATGAGTTGCTGCTGATTCTCGCTGCGGCTCTTGATAGGTCTTCCGCTGATGCTGTAAACCAGCACGCCTTTTACCGAATCAGCTTTAGTCTGTTTGCCTTTCACAATATCAAGGATATCTTCTTCATTGAGCATGTTATATTTAGCTAAGTGCTTGCGCATCAGCTCAATGTCTTCTTCTGCTTTCGCCATTTCTTCCTCGTCGCCAAGCACACGAAGCACGTTGTCACGTGCCACGATACGCAACTTAGGATACAGTGATTTTATCATCTGTAGATGAGCATTATTCACTCCGTAGAACATCACTGGATCTACATCTTCGAGTACTATATGTTTCTCTATCAAAATTTCTAATCTTAAATCGTTTAAACCTTTATATGTTATATAACGCTGCAAAATTACTACTTTTCCTCGAAATAAGCAAATTTCTTATGTTTTTTTTGAGATTATGGGGCAAACTATTCTGGTAAACCGTCTGTGAGACTGAGGGAACTTGTTTATATTGCTGTAAAAAAAATAACACGGACAAATTGAATTTGTCCGGCTCTTTTGTCCGAACGCTTGTAAGGGGTTGATTATTAGTTGTTTATAATCTGTCGGACAATTTGTCCGGACAAATTCAATTTGTCCGTGTTTTTTTTTAGCTTAAAAAGATATCTATTTCTGCTGTTTTTCGATGATAAAAGCTGTGATTTCGAGAAGAAGTCTATTTGTTTGTTCGTAGAAAACTATGAGTTAGCAACCGTAAAACTATGAGTTGGGATTTTTAAGAAAGGGACAAGAAGTTAACAGGTTAACAGTTAACAGCTGTTTTTTGTACCCTCCTCCTTCCCATACCTTATTAAATATAAATATATATATACTTATTTCTTGTATTTGAGTGGAGGAGTATGCATTTTTGGGCTGTTAACTGTTAACCTGTTAACCCCCATCTGAAATTTCTCCCTCTCGACTCCTCCTTCTTATGTAAGCTAAGTGCCTTATATGATGGCAGGTAAGAGTCATCAATGATGACCAGTAGGAGGCTTAAATGATGCCTTGTGATGGCGAAGAATTGATAGTGTTGGGATGCTAAATATGATGCTTGGGGAATTGGGAATGTCGTTTTTTCTGGTAGAACTTATTAAAAAGACATTAAAAAGTTTTGTATTATGAAATTAATGATGTACTTTTGCCATACTTTTTAGAGAAAATTGATTATAACTCTTGATAATGAAATTGAAACATATTATCCTACATATAGTAAATGTTATTCAGGCAATGTCTGGCAAGAACCGTTTTCTGCTGGGTTTTGTCGTTGTTGTGTGTGTCCTTGCTTTGGTGAGATTGATCAGTCCGGGCGTTGCAGAACCAAGGAATTCTGTTGCTGCTTTGGATGTGGCGGATAGCCTGGCTACGGATTCCGTTGATCAGCTTGCGATGGCAGAAGAAGACAAGGAAGAGGAGAATAAGGCTGCAAATGAGATAGCCGAGACATCTGATGATTTGGCTCAGGAAGCTGCTGAATCTGGTTCGGAGACGGATGCTGCGGCAGATTCTTCCAATACGCCTTCTATTTTCTTCGATAAGAATGGCAAGGAGGTGAAGCATCGTATTTTCTCGGTGCCTCATTTCGGCAATACTTTCCCTGACCAGCAGGATGTGCAGATTCTGGCTGCCAACAAGCATGGCGTGAATCCGGTACAGAACCGTGAGGAGGCTGAGCATAGCAAGGGTAAGCTGGTGTATGTTGGAAGCAATCCTTTCTTTTATGTGGATAAACTGAATAACAGTATACCTTATCTGGTACCAAGGGCTTCGGTGCTGCTGCAGGATATCGGTCGGGCTTATTTCGATTCTTTGCAAATCAAGGGCATTCCTTTGCATAAGATTATCGTTACGAGCATTCTCCGTACCAAGGATGATGTGGCGAAGCTTCGTACCCGCAATGGCAATGCTACCGAGAATTCATGCCATCTTTACGGTACTACGTTTGATGTTTGCTACAACAGATATAAGCAGATTCAGACTCGGCAGCAGCCTCGAAGACAGGTGCAGAATGATACCTTGAAATGGGTGCTCAGCGAAGTGCTGAGAGATATGAGAGACCGCAACCGGTGTCTTGTAAAATATGAGGTAAAACAGGGCTGCTTCCATATCACCGTGAAGTGATCTGCTTGTTCCCGGCACGCCCTGAAAGGGCAGAAGGTCCTAGCCCAGGGCAGCGCCCTGGGTGTAAAAATGTAATAAAAAACATGCGCCCTGTAAGGGCAAAAGCTTTAAAATACCTAGCAATAATAAAGCTTTTGCCCTTACAGGGCGTCTTGCTGACTGCTACTATACCCAGGGCGTTGCCCTGGGCTAGGAGCTTCTGCCCTTTCAGGGCGTGTGGAGCTTACTTACGAAAGTTCTTTTACTTAGTTTTTGATTCTTTTCAAATCGTCAGGCTCTCCTACCAGCCAGATGATATCTCCCTTTTCGAATTTTCGGGATGGTGAAATGCGGGTGAGGTTTTCCCTACCTTCTTCCAATCCAACAACCATACAGTTGTAATGGTCTCGGATGCCACTCTCGATGAGTGTCTTGCCCAGAAATTCGCTGGAAGATGAGATGATGAGCTGGCTCAGCTTCATCTCGCGCTTCTCTATCTCGGCTTCTTCCGGCATCAGATCGCTCTGAAGAGCTGTGTTGAACTTCTGAAGCTGATCATCATTACCAATCACCTGCAACTTGTCTCCAGGAAAAATAACCATATCTCCATTTGGAATATTGAGACGATGGGAACCTCGGTGAACGCTGCTCATGTCTACACCAAAACGTTCGCGAAGATGCAGCTCCCTGAGTGACTTGCCCGTCCACGTACTGTCTTCCGGTACTTCGAACTCACTGATATGAATATCTCTATCCAGCAGTCTTCCCTCGTAGAGTGGACGTTTCTCGCCATTCACCTGAGCCGCAATATCTCGTGAGCGGAGATTGTGGACGAAGACGCGTTCCATCACAATGCTGCGTTTCTTGATGCGGCGGGAGGTGATCATCAGCATCACCACGATGCCTCCGATACAGATCATCAGCGCATTGGTGAAGCGGGAGAGGAAATTGATGATGTAGAAGATGAAAGCCAGGGCAATGATGAAGCGGACGAACACCGTAAACAGCAGAGGCACACGGTTGATGCTGCTCTCTACCCATAGGCGTTTCCATTCGGGGCTGTGGTTCTTCTTCATCACGATGGCACGCAGGAATGGAGCTATCAGCAGCACCGTAAGCAAGCCGGTGATGGCGTTGGCGTACCAGTGAAGATGCCAGCCTGGCAGCAGATTGCGCATTAGAGGCAATACGAAGGTAAACATCAGGGCGATGGTTGCTGCCGAGAGTATCGAATAGGCTACGGTGTTGATGGTCATCTGCTTAATCAGCGATTTCCACTTGCTCTGCTGCTGGGTCTGCGGATGGCTCATCGCAAAATGGTTCAACACATGGATGAGCTTGTCGGGCAGATGCTTCTCCATCACCTGATAGGTTGGCAGTGCCAGACGAATCATGTAAGGCGTAAGGAAGGTGGTGATGACACTCACCGCTACGACTACCGGATAGAGGAAGTTGCTGATGACGCCAAGCGACAAACCCAGCGAGGCGATGATGAATGAGAACTCGCCAATCTGAGCCATCGAGAAACCGCAGCGCATGGCTGATTTCAAGGATTCGCCTCCCAGCATGAAGCCAAAGGTGCCCAGCGTGGCCTGACCTATCAGTATCGTACCCACCAGGGCAAGGATAGGCAGGGCGTATTCTATCAGAATCTTAGGGTCTACCAGCATACCTACTGATACGAAGAAGATGGCTCCGAAAAGGTTCTTGACCGGTTCTACCAGCTTGATAATCTTCTCTGCTTCAATGGTTTCTGCCAGGATGCTACCCATGACGAAGGCTCCGAAGGCACTGCTGAAACCTACCTTGGTGCTCAGTACAGCCATGCCGCAGCATAACCCCAGCGATACGATAAGCAGGGTTTCGCTATTGATGAGCTTTCTTACCGAGCGGAGGAACCAGGGGATGGCGAAGATGCCTACGATGAACCAGACGCCAAGGAAGAAGCCTATCTTGACGATGGAGGCAAACATCTGACCGCCATCGGGATTGCTGCCGCTCGCTATCGCTGACAGCATCACCATCATGACGATGGCAAGGATGTCTTCCAGAATCAGTACGCTCATCACCATCGAGGCAAATTTCTGGGTGCGCAGTCGCATATCGTCGAATGCCTTATATATAATAGTGGTGGAACTCATGGCAAGCATACCGCCCAGGAAGATACAGTCCATCTTTCCCCAGTCGAAACTGTGGCCCACGCTGATGCCCAGCATCATCATGGAGAAGACGATGACCACGGTAGCAATGATAGGCGATGCTCCCATCTTCACGATTTTCTTGAACGAAAAGTCTAGACCCAGTGAGAAAAGCGTAAAGATGACACCGATGTCTGCCCAGGTCTTGATATCCGTCTCGTCCATTACCGACATGGTGTAGGGCATGTGGGGCGAAACGAGGAAGCCTGCCACGATGTATCCCAGCACCAGCGGTTGCTTGAGCCGCTTGAAGATGAGGGTAACGATGCCGGCTACCATCAGGATGAGGGCAAGGTCTTTTACTAAAAAGGGAATTTCTGCCATAATTTTCAGTTTATGATAATCTCTCTGTAAATATTCGTATTCATTTATGAAAATGGGGAATTTAGATGTGTCTAAATTCCCCATATATATTAGTCATTATACTCTTCTGTGATTTCTGCAATCTTCACGATGGTATCTACTACCTTCTGCATTACCTGGATGCTCACAAATTCGTGAGGACCATGGAAGTTGACACCGCCTGCAAAGATGTTAGGGCAAGGAAGACCCTTGAAACTGAGCTGGGCTCCATCTGTACCGCCACGGATAGGCTCTACACGAGGAGGAACACCGCTCTCCTGCATCGCCTTGAGTACGATGTCGATTACATGCATGTTAGGGTCAATCTTCTCCTTCATGTTGTAATACTGGTCGTAGATTTCGGCAGTAACTGTTCCTTCGCCATACTTCTCGTTCATTTTTTCCACGCACTTCTCGATGAAGTCCTTGCGGTCTTCAAACTTTTCACGGTCGTGGTCGCGGATGATATAGCTGAGCTTGGCTTCCTCGCAACGGCTCTCGATGCCGAGCAGGTGATAGAATCCCTCGTAACCCTCTGTCTGCTCAGGGGTCTCAGTCTCTGGTATCATATTCTGAAACTCTACAGCCAGGCGGCTTGCATTCACCATCTTGCCCTTGGCGTAACCAGTATGTACGCTTACTCCCTTGATATGAATCTTGGCAGCAGCGGCATTGAAGTTCTCGTATTCCAGGTCGCCCAGGTCGCCACCGTCAACGGTGTAAGCCCAGTCGCAACCAAACTTCTCTACATCGAAGTGATGGGCACCCATACCGATTTCCTCATCAGGATTGAAGCCTACACGGATGTCGCCATGCTTGATTTCCTTATGGTCGCGGAGATAGCACATGGCCTGTACGATTTCAGCAATACCTGCCTTGTCGTCTGCACCGAGCAGGGTAGTACCGTCTGTAACGATGATGTCTTCACCCTTGTGAGCCTTAAGCTCAGGGAATTTCTCAACGCTGCTGATGATGCCTGGGCTCAGTTCGATATCCTCGCCGTCATAGTTCTTGATGATGCGGGCCTTGATGTCCTTTCCGCTGGCGTCAGGACTGGTATCCATGTGTGAAATAAATCCGATGGTAGGGGTCTTTTTCTTGGTATTTCCCTTGAGGGTAGCGTAGACATAGCCCATGTCGTCCATTTCGACATCGGTCAAACCTTCGTCCTCTAGTTCTTTCTTGAGATACTTGGCAAATTCCAATTGCTTTGCAGTACTAGGCACACTTTGAGAATCTTCACTCGACTGTGTGTCGAATTTTGTGTAGTTTATGAAACGTTCTACTAAATCCATGTTCTTAATTATTAAAAGTAGTCAATTCTCCAAGGGGGTGCTCTTTAGAAGTAGGGGCGTTCCATGGAGCCTTGAAAATAGTATTGAAAGTGATCCCGATGGGATTCAAACCCATGACCTTCAGAACCGGAATCTGACGCTCTATTCAACTAAGCTACGGGACCGATGCTGCAAAATTACGGATTTTATTTGGAATAACCAAATATTTGCTTGATTTTTTACTATATATTATAATGTATATAAGGAAAAAGAAATAAAATGTCCGGCAAAATGTCACTAAAAGTATAAAAATAGTTATCACTTTGCAAAATAATTTGGAAAAATGCTTGCAGATTAATAATTTATTTGTACCTTTGCACCCAACAATAGAGAATAAACGATAATGCAAAATAAAAACCATACGAAAATGAGCAAATTGATAAAACCTGAAGGGTACAAGGCGCTGTTGGATATGCGCCAGACCGAAATGGGTATCAAACTGATAAAAGAATTCTTTCAGCAGAATCTGAGCACAGAGTTGCGCCTTCGCCGCGTTACTGCTCCGCTCTTTGTGCTGAAGGGACTTGGAATTAATGACGACTTGAACGGCGTGGAGCGCCCTGTAAGTTTTCCTATCAAGGACTTGGGGGATGCTCAGGCTGAGGTGGTGCACTCTCTTGCCAAGTGGAAGAGACTTACCCTTGCCGAATATAATATAGAGCCTGGATATGGCGTGTATACTGATATGAATGCAATTCGTGCCGATGAAGAACTCGACAATTTGCATTCGCTTTATGTTGACCAGTGGGACTGGGAAGCTGTGATAACCCGCAAAGACCGTACTATCGCCTTCCTGGAAGACATAGTGCGCCGCATCTATGCAGCTATTCTCCGTACGGAATATCTCACTTGCGAGCATTATCCTGAAATCAAGCCATTCCTGCCTAGAGAGATTCATTTCATTCATGCACAGGATTTGCTGGATATGTATCCTGATATGACTCCAAAGGAGCGCGAGGATGCTATCTGTGAGAAATACGGCGCTGTATTTGTTGAGGGTATTGGCGGCGAGTTGAGCAATGGCGAGAAGCATGATGGCAGAGCTCCTGACTATGATGATTGGAGTACTGTTGCTGAGAATGGTAAGGCTGGACTGAATGGTGATATTCTGATTTGGTATCCTGTTTTAGGTCGTAGTTTCGAGCTCAGTTCTATGGGTATCCGTGTAGATAAGGAGAGCTTGCTTCGTCAGTTACAGATAGAGGGTAAGGAAGATAGAGAGAAACTTTATTTCCACCAGCAGCTGTTAAATGATAAGTTGCCTCTCAGTATCGGTGGTGGTATCGGTCAGAGCCGTCTCTGCATGGTGATGCTTCATAAGGCTCATATCGGAGAGATTCAGGCTAGTATCTGGCCTGAAGAAATGCGCAAGGAATGCGATGAGGCTGGAATGCCATTGATTTAATGTCGTTCGTACATCCTGTTTCGCAATCATTATTTAATGATTAAAATCCACTACTGTCCGGATAAAATCCGGAACATGTAGCCTAAGTTGTTGAAAATTAATTAAATATATCGTTCTTTGAATT
>CAKPWR010000068.1 GCA_934196725.1 uncultured Prevotella sp. | reverse complement strand
AGCAAGATTTTCAAAGATCTCTCGTGCTTACAGCGTATAGCTGCTTAGCACATTATTGAATTATTAACGAACTATTGAGTAGAAACAACACCGTAATAATAATCTTACTTCTTATCATAATCTTCAATTTTTAGCGTCCTTTATAACCAAAGACGAAAGAATGATAAAAGGGTAAACTACTTTTTCTGCTTTCTGTCATTGATAGCAATTCCTTTCATGGTAAATATACTTTAGCACCTACTCATTTTTGTTCCATTCATCCAATATATAGCGGTATTTCTTTCGCTCTGTATTGTTTATCTCAAGATTAGCACCGAAATAGGAATTGTCAAAACTTGCATCATAGTTCCAGTCGCCAAGGGTAAATTTAAACAATGCGGGCAGATGTAAGTCGATGTCTATGGCACGAACAGAATCATTGACATGTTTCAACTTGATTGAGCCAGGGTTCCACATACCCAATGCTTTCTGATTTCCAGCGATGTAAACCTCTTGTTTCGCATCTTTTACGACAATCTCTATATGCTTGCGGTATACTTCCTTAGAAAGTATCGTCGAATCTTTGTCAGCTAAGGAGTTGATGGAGTCCAAATACTCAAAATAGCCTTGATAGGCATCATGAAGAGCAAAAGGCAACGATGAGAGATGACTCCAATCCATATAAGATTTTCGCTTCCATGTGATATTGCTTGGCAACTGTTTGGCATCAAGATACTGGTAGACTATATCTCTTGCTGGTTTCCAATATTTCCAATTTCCACCAATCCTTTCCTCACCAGCATCGCTAAAGAAGAGATAGCGATTTTTGTTTGTATCGAACTTATAATTGCAGAATTGTGCAGCAAGCAACTTTCTGTCCTTGTCGAAAGTCATGTTGGGAGAGAGGAAGAAGTAATCTGTGAATGGGGCGCAATTGATGAGACTTTGCATCATAAACGATGCTCCCAAAGAGTGACCAATACCTAAGCTCCTCTCCGTTACCCGATAATGATTGCGGATATAAGGCATTAACTCTTCCTTTACGAATTTCATCAGATTCTCAGCCTGGCCTCCATGTCCCTGATAACTTTTTATTGTGGCGCTATCGTTTGGTAAGAAATCATCTTGTCGGCTATAGGCTTCTGTTTGTGGGCTACAGATACCAACGACAATGTACCATTTGGGCTCTTTTTGAAACAAAGGCCAAGCGCATGCCATGAAAAACTCTTCCATGGTTTGTGCATCTGTTGTATAGATAACATCAAAGTCTTGTGCATCGTAATATGGGTATGAAGGCGGTAAACGTACAAACACTTTTCGCTTGAAGTTAAAATACTTCGATTTTATCATAAGGGTGTCTATTCTTCCTGTAGTATAAATGTCTTTCTCTTGGAAAAGAGTAATGTTGCTATTTGTGCTCTCAGATGATTTGCAAGAGCACAATAGTAGGATGATGGAGAATATAAATGCAATTTGTTTCATAACTATCTGTTTTAATATTAATATTTTTTCCAGTATTTTTCAGCCATAGGCTGCAACCTTTCTCGTATAACCTCCATTACGGTCTCGAAATCAAGAGTCTCTTTCCATTGAATCTTTTTCAAGAATGCTTTCCAACGAGTGATACGTGCTGCGTCTGTCGCAAAACCTTTTGTGAACAACTGCAATTCGGGATTGTACGTAATACCTCTATTGTCAAAAGTCGCCTTGATGGCATCATATAAAGTATCATCATTCAAATCTCTCTTTGTCAAGAGTTGATAACAGTCAAAGAAATCTTTCATGCGACTATTGAGCACATCACGGTCTATCATCGTATGGAATTTCTCGGCGACAACAGTCTCCAAGGAATAAGCCTGTATGTTTACAGATGGAATGTCTGGCAAAAGCAATGGAAAATCAATGGTTGTGGGATATGGAGTAACAACATCACCAAAACCAATGTCAACAGACATATTGTAAGCAATGGTATCCATGTGGGCAGTAAAGTAGAATCGGGTGCCGGGATATTTCTTTTCGACGGTGATAGGTTCTACCTTGATGCTGTCAATGTCAAACGATACACCATCTTCATCGCATACAATGCACAAGATTTCTTGGAACACATGCGCAAGAAAATCCCTGTCACGGCTGATTCTGTCTGCCATAAAGTCAACATCTACCGTTGGACGTGCTTCAAGTCCATTCATGGCATAAAGCAAAGAGCCTCCCTTCAACAAGAAGTTGTCCTTGTATTGACTAACAGATACTCTGTAAAGCAACCTTTCGTTAAAGTATCTTGCCAAGAGATACATATATTTATAACCTGTTTCATTCATTAGATTGAGCAAACGTGTCTTTACAGACTTGCCGTAGTTTTTCTTTCCCATTTTATTCTATTGCTATTTCAAGATAATTTTTTAATGTGTTGAATACTCTGAGGCGTTTGGCATAATCTTGCAAACGAGTGAGATTGCGGTTTGGCTTTTTCAGATAGGAGCGTATCACTTCAGCACAAATATCTAACCCCAATTTATTCCTGTATTTTACAGCATCGCAAACACTTCGCTCCATATCGGTAATACGAACATGATACCCTGAAATTTCTGCATCCATAATGCCGAACTCCAAGTTCTCCTTCTTCCAATAATACAGCTCTATCGGAAGCGTATCTGGTATCACCACCTTCCTCTTGTTGGCGATGGCTATACAAAAAGCAGGTGGAACAGTTGTCGAAAGCTGATGGTAAGCCCACGCATTGTACAGGCATACAATACCATTAGGTACAATCCGTTCCACATCAATCATTGTATTAAGCAAAGCATCGGGAACGGCATATATGCCATGACGCAACTTTATCAAGTCGCCACGCTCCTTAGCTCTCAACAGTCGTTTATACTCTGACAGATGAGATATATCAGTAGTGGAGATAGTGCCACCAAGTGCTGCTACTTTGCAAACTATATTGTTCATTTCACCTCTTATTAAATGTCATTACAGCTGCAAAAATACAATAAATTTCGAGAATACGGTAAGATTCTACGGATAATTTCATAAAATACCGCACATTTTTGCATATTTTCAGAGTCCTAATTATATTTGAGATGATAATAAACTCTAAAAAACATGCAACAATGCAGTATTCTAAATTTAAAATTGTATTTTTGCCACCAAGATGACAAAGAGTTGTTTGACAATCAAACGTATGCAAATTGTAGAAATTAGAACCGTTGCTAAATCATTACCTCCATTGAGGTGAAAAACTCATAAATCGCTCATTCTAAGCTATTCGGCAGATTTTAGCGTGTATTTACAAAAAAAAACGGCTGTACCCAATTGCTTGAGCACAGCCGCCAGTCTGTATCGTATGATTATAGGGCTATTACAAACCCATTTCGCCGCCAGGGTTGTTGTCTTCACCTCCGCCAGGGTTGTTGTCTTCGCCTCCGCCTGGGTTGTTGTCTTCGCCTCCGCCTGGGTTGTTGTCTTCGCCTCCGCCTGGGTTGTTGTCTGGGTCTTCCACATTGCCTTTATCGCCAGAGGTAACGTTCTTGATAACCTTGCCGTTGCGGTCGTAGCAGGTTATCTGGATGGCAGTGTCCATCAGTTCCTGTTTGATTTCCACGTTAGGCGTGAAGATGACACGTCTGGCAGTGATGAGTCCGCTTGCCACCTCGTTCACGGTTTCCACGCTTTTGGCTCTTACGCCAAATCTCATGGTGCCCAGTCCTGGAATAGCCACGGAGTGACCTTCGGTGGTCCAAGCCTTGATTACCTCGCCTGCGGCATCCCAACATGCCTGCATCACGCCTCGGCTCACTCCGCTGCGCAGAGCAGCCTCTTTGATAACCTTGCTCTCAGAGAGCTTGTTGTAAAGCTCGGTGCCGAGCACGTAACGATACTTACCTTTCAACTCACCCACCTGGATGAGGGTTTCCTTTGCTTTCAGATTAATTGCCATAATACTTTAAATAATTTATAATTAATAATTTATAATTAATAATTTATAATTAATAATTTATAATTTAGAGAATTGATAATCGTAATTTCCAAGTTAAATAGAGACTTGGTTGTCAATATCTTTCCCTTCGTAATTTTACCTTTTTACTTTTTTACCTTTAAAAAATTCTTTTTACCATTTATCTAATGGTGATGGTAGGCACGAAGTGAGTGGAATCAGCTCGGGTGGAGATATTGTTCTCTTGTTGCTGTCGTTGGTTCTTTCCTATTACCAGTCCTGCGGTGCATGAGCTGGTGAGGTAGGTGACGATGGCAGAGCACACGGCCACGATGAGATACTTGATGAATGCTTTCATGTTTGGGTTCATACGTTTCTCTTGCCCCCTTTTAACTTCCCGTCCTCTTATAAATAAAAAAGGAAAAGAAGGACTCGTATCGGGACATGGAGTCTAGGTTATAACTTGATGCATCTGAGACTTTCTCTTTCTTGTCTGAGACATTCTCTTTCTTATCCGAGATTTTCTCTTTCTTGTCTGAGACATTCTCTTTCTTATCCGAGTCCTTCTCTTTCTTTTCAGAGACTTACTCCAGATGCTCTTTTTCATTTTCCCAACTGGAGAAATATTTTTCTCCAACTAGGAAAGTGATTTTCCAGCGCTTTCTGAATCACGATGCAAAGATACAAAAACAGCCGCCAGCGGTTATGCGTTGGCGGCTGATGCCGTGAGATGGCGGCACATTTTTCAGAATATTTTTTCGTAAATTTCTGAAACGGTATTATCCCGGTTCGCCCAGATACTCCACGATGGCCTTCACCTGTTTAGGCGAGAAAGCCTTGCTGGTCTTCTTGTAGCCCATCTTCAGGAGTTCATCCCACAGAGGGGTACAAAGTCGAATCCAAGCCATCAGATGGTTGACGGCAGTGCGTGGCATGCTCTCGGGAAAGTACATCAGGGCAAGTTCCTTCTTGGTGTACGTGTGAATGATAAATTCTTCCATATTTATTTTGCTTTAAAAATTAATAACTGACTCAAGTTTCTTATGTGGTTCAAGAACGGGCTGAAGGCCCAAAAGCTCCTAGCCCAGGGCATCGTCCTGGGTATAATGACAATCAGCAAGGCGCCCTGAAAGGGCAGCAGCTCTTAGCCCAGGGCATCGCCCTGGGTAATTACGGACGCAAACCTGTCGCCCTGTAAGGGCAAAAGCTTTAAAACTCCAGGCAAAAGCTTCAAAATACTGGGCAATATACAAAGCTTTTCAGATAATAGTCGCTGAAATCCTTGCATCCAGGGGGCAACTGGTGATGCACTAGCGAGGGCAGAATCTCCTTCAACTGCATGTAGAGATGTTCGCCCGGCGCATCCTTGTCGGGATACATGTGCCATTCTATCTTGAGCTTTTCTCCCATTTCTGCCAACCATTGCTTGTCGGCTGGTTTCAAGAGCGTGGCAGACGGAATGGCTATCGCCTTGTGTCCGGCAGAGAGCATCGCCCAGCAGTCGCTGCACCCCTCGGTGATGTAAAGAGGTTCACCGGGCGAAAGCTGTCTTGTGACGGGCAGATTATAGATGCCGCATTGCGAACCGTAGGGGAATCGGAAGCGGGGAATGCTCTTTCCCGAAGCTTCTTTATCTGGATTCGCCTTGCCTAAATCGCTCTTTCCCGAAGCTTCTTTGTTAAGATTCGCCTTGCCGAGATTTCTGTTTTGGATGCCGATGAGTTTTCCGTCCACGTCATAGTAAGGAGTCTGTAGCCAACTGATGCCCTCCTTATCCGTCCATGATGTCAGTCGGCACCAGTTTACCACTCTCGCATCAATCCGTCTCTCCTCGAAGAGGAATCTACGTGCCGCCTCGTTGAGCCAAGGATGCTCGAAGAATCGGGCGTACTTGCTGGCATCAAAGGAGGGTGCTTTCGAGGAGGGTGCTTTCTCCGGAGAATATTTCTCCTTTCCATCTGCTATATAAACTTGATGCGCATCTGCCAGCCAACGGCAAGCCGAGAGAAAATCCTTGCCTGTATATTTCATCACGAGGTCGATGGTGCCGATGCTGTGGTCCATACATACGTAGCAGCGGCAATAGTTCTTCCTCGTGTTGAACGAGAAACTGGCATGATGATCGTCGTGGAAAGGGCAGAGGCACTTGTGCTTCGACACCTGCATTCCCAGTCGCTCTGCGACCTCCTCTATTGGAAGGTCGCGGAGCTTTTGAATTTCATATTTTTCCATACAAAAGTCTTTTTTTTTACTCAAGTTTCGCAAGTAAGCCCCCACACGCCCTGAAAGGGCAGAAGCTCCTAGCCCAGGGCATCGCCCTGGGTTATTACGGACGCAAACCTGTCGCCCTGTAAGGGCAAAAGCTTTAAAACTCCAGGCAAAACATAAGGCTTTTGCCCTTACAGGGCGCCTTGCTGATTGCCATCATACCCAGGGCGATGCCCTGGGCTAGGAGCTTATGGGCCTTCAACCCGTAATTGAACCACATGCGAAACTTCAGTTTTTTACTTTTTTCAAACAAAAGTCATTTTTACTTTTTCAGATACTCCTGCGTCTTGGTGTAAAGTCCTGTCTGGGCGCAGTAGGTGATAAACTCACGGTTCTTCCAAACTCTGAGCTGATGCTTGGTGCCCTCCTTGCTCTTGCCAAGGCTCAGGCGCAATGCCTCCAGCTGCTGCTCGTTGAAGGAATTATCCAGACTGTCGAGCATATTCTTCGGTCCGCTCTTCTGAGTCTCCTCCTCGTTGGCATCTGCGCCCTTAAACATGTCGCCGAATACCTTTACCTTCGACCACAAATCATAGTAGCAAAACCACACCACGAAGTCACCGATGCTTCGAGCCCACTGCTGATCGTTCAGAATCCACAGCACTGCTCCCTTCTTCCATGCTGAGAAGATGCTGCGGTGGGAGAGCTCCCAGAGCATGTCGTCGTCGGCTAGGTCGGCTAGCTTCGCCATCTCCTCTGCCAGCTGGTCGGCTATCTTGTTGAGCGGCTTCACGGTGAATGCGCCCTTGCAGTTGTCCAACCTGAGCAGATAGCTGTCCAGCTGCTCCATGAAGTCCTGCCCATAGGTGCCTTGGCGTGGAATCCTGCCGCAGCGCTCGCCACGAGCCTTGTAGGCAAATGGGATGCGCCCGAAGAAACCATTGGTGAGGTCTTTCTTATAAAAAAGTCGGGCGGCATCGGGGGTAGAGGTAAAGGTGATGTTCACTCTGAGCGTAGGGTTACCCGTCACGCCATCAGCCGTGGCACGCAGGGCACCAGCTCGCTGACAGTCGTAGATGTTTCTCACCATCTGGCTCACCTGTCTGTGTCCGCCGCACATCTTGTCTGCCATCTCCACCTCGGGCAGGTTGAGGTATTGGGTTCGCTCGCCCAGCTTCTCCAGAGCCATGGCGTTCTGGATGAAGGCTGGGTTGGTGATATCGGCAGGTGGAAACCAGAAGCTCACGTCTGGACGCTCGGGTTTTTCCTTGTTGGCACCCTTGGTCTTCATCTGTCGCTGCCAGTCTACGAGTTTCTTATACTCTATCTCATCGTGTTTGCGAAAAGGTCGCATGATAGCCTCTACAAGATGGCTCAATTGCGCCTTTCCTATGCCCGAAGGACCTATCAAATGCCCCATTTGGCCGCACATTTCATAAAATTTGTTGTCGCAATACATGAATCTTACGTCCGTGAGATGGGCTGCCAAGGCAGGAATTGCCATCGGAATGAGCACTTCTCGCATGTCTTTTGAGGCTTGTGAGAGGGCAAGTTTCACAAATTCTGTGCCTTTGCCCGGTTTTGGCATCGCTGGAGCGGTACTGCTAAAAATGTTGTAATTCATTGCTTTCTAGAGAATTAAATCAATTTTTGGTTTGTTACTTGGGGGGCTTAGCGTCTCAGTCTCAGTGTCTCAGTTGTTTTAAAAGGGGTATCCACTTCTATCTATATATTATATAACTAATTAATTATCAATAAGTTATAAGGCATAAGAAAGAGGGTATGGAGTGGAATTGTGACTTTTTTCCTAACTGAGACTGAGACGCTGAGACGGTTTTGCTGCCTGCAAGCTGAGCTTGTCAAGCAGCTTTGGCCCCCGAAAATCATCTCTTCATCTGATAGTCCACGATGGCGTCCTTGGCGATACCAGCTTCCTTGTAGATAGCCTCGGCGATGTTTTCGCCCTCGTCGCTATACACTTTGAGTGTGAGCTGTATGGCGCCATCTTTGGTCTTGCTCACTCTGCCGTGCGCCAGCTTCTTGATGAGCTGCGACTGCGGCTTAACCTTGGGCTTGGCCACGAAGTCGAAGGTGCCGTCGGTCATCTGCTGAGCGATGCCATGGCATCGGAATCGTGGCAACAGACCTGCCACAGGCTCATCGGGCGAGAAGAGGAAGTTTCTGCCACCGTCGTAAGAAGCCATGCCAGAGAGCAGTGAGTGCTGCTGGGCGGTTAGGAACTCGGAGTGCTGCTGGGCAGCGGTTAAGAACTGGGTGTGCTTTACACCATCCATCTGAAAATTCTGATTGTTCATAATCTGAAAATTTTTGCGAGTAGAAGAGAGCCTTTTCAAGAAAAGAAAGGTGTCGACACTTATTTCCCGGGAACTCTCCCTCTGATAGACTCGTATCAACTCAGATTCAACAATTTGTTTTGTCCTTTCGACGGGTGCAAAGGTAGTAATAGATGGTGGATGGTCAAAAGGTGGTAATAGGTACTTTCAAAAAAATAATTACCACCAAATTACCCGCTCACTTTCAGATAGTTAGCGAAAAAATGGTAATTTGTTGGTAATTTTCTGGGGTAATCTTTATTTAATGTTCATGGTGAGCCAGGCTTTTATCAGCTTTGCTTGCTCATCTGAGAGTTTGGTGATTTTGCTCAATTCCTTGTGGCTCTGCGAGGAGTTCCAATTTTCCTTGATCAAGTCTGCAAGTCTTGAGCAGGAAGCTACATCGTGGCCCTGGGTTTTTAAATGACAGTTCAGAAGTCCAGCCACATTGCACACCAGCGTGATGTTGATAGAAGTGTTGTTTGAGCTGCTTTTGGGATGCTTTCGGGAGATTTCCTCTACCAGCTCATCCTTCTCCAGCAAGTACTTCCACAGCTCCTCCCATAGGGGCCAGCAAGCCTTGAAAGCCTCCTTTCTGTTCCAGCCCTTGGTGGCTTCCAGTATCCCGTAGAGCAGCGCCTCTTGCCGAGCCTCCGTCTTAGCCACCCCAGTGCTTCTGAATCGCTCTATCGGGTCGCCACGGCGGTAGATGGTCTCCTTGCCGGTGGATGGGTCTAACTTGTTGGCCTCTATCTCTTGACAGAATTTCTCGAAGAGGGGCTTGGCTTCTGGGTTGCGGTCTTGTGAGCTCATGATGGCTATCCAGATGTCCTGATATTTCTCAAACACCTCGTCGCCGGCTGCCATCAATCTTGCGAAAGTCAGGGCAGCTATCAGGGGAGGCAATTCCCTTTCCATTCCTATAGTTCTGCCTAGGCAGGCTGTTTCTATAAGCAAGTCGGTCACCGCATAGCTCGCATCATCCAGGTCTTCGGCGAATCGGGCGAAGTATCGTTCGGTTTCATCCCAAGTCAGGAGGTCTAGGTTGCGGAGTTTATCTGCCACATCGTCATTTGTTGTGTCAGAGGCTTTTTTTTCTCCCATTATTCGTAGGTATTGAGCCTGCTGTCTATAAATCGGTTCTTCTTTTCTGAGGTTCTTGCGCCTTCTGTCGTTTTGTGTCATGCTTTACCGTATGCTTTGTCCATGAATGATTGGGTGGATTGAATTGGGTCGCCATCGAAGAGCCCTATCTCGTGGTTCACATCCTCGATGTTTTTACGTTCCGCATCAGTCATCTGTTGCGTCTTGGCAGTTTTTCCTCCAAGCGTGATAGGGCGGGCACCTATTGGCGATACCTGGATGCTGTCGGCATTTTCTGCGCAAAGTTTCATGTATTCTCTCTGTTTCTCGTCTTCTTCGTTGAAACTGAGTTTTTCTCCCTCAGACGATTCTTGTATGATAACGAGATTGGAATGAAACATTTCACGATAGATGATATTGGCACGTCTCATAGCTTCGGTTACTTTTGGGTCGTTGATTTGTGGGAACTTTACACACAGTTTATTGAAGCCACGTGGAAACTGCTTTCTGTCGCTCACTAAACTCCAGAAGTGCTTGTCATCGCGGATGGGCACCACTTTCACCACGAGTCCATAGCGGGCAAATGCCTCGCTCAGGGCACGGGCAAGTGAATCGGCCACGGTATCGGTCTTTTTGAAAACGGAAGATTTCACTTCGATGGCTACACGCTGATAGGTGCCGCGGTTGTCTATGATGATGTGAAGTGACTCGTAGTCGTCTTCTATCACGGCTTTATCCAAAAAGGGTTTCGGCCGATGGCTTATGCTTCTACAGCGGGCTAGTTCCAGGATGGCAAATCCATCCTTCGGTGCAGAAGTGTATTTGTGGTAGAGCTTTTTCTTTCTGCTGCTGGTAAAGGTTAGCGTTGGTTTTAAGCTAGCCCAATCAAAGGTAAAGGCTTGCTCAGTTTTTGCGCTAGCCGGAGCAACAGGAAAGAGGCTACGTTCAGCAACCTGCTGATTTGGTTCGGCAACCTGCTGATTTGGCTCTGCAACCTGCTGATTTGGTTCGGCGGCCTGCTGATTTTGTTCGGCAAGGAGCATCTGATAGTCATTTTCTAGCAGATAGTTGAGCAGTTCGCTCTTTTTCTCGAACGCCTGTCTTGGGTTAAAACTCTCCGATAGCTCGGGGAATAGGTTTATGGAGGAGTCTTTCTTCTCTATGACCTCAAACTCGTATCTATATAAAGCGTATTCCATGGCTTTGTTTTTTGTAGTTTATTTTGTTAATTTTTTACTTAAGTTTCGCATGTAAGCCCCATGCGCCCTGAAAGGGCAGAAACTCCTAGCCCAGGGCATCGCCCTGGGTAATTACGGACACAAACTTGTCGCCCTGTAAGGGCAAAAGCTTTAAAACTCCAGGCAAAAACATAAGGCTTTTGCCCTTACAGGGCGCCTTGCTGATTGCCATTATACCCAGGGCGATGCCCTGGGCTAAGAGCTTTTGGGCCTTCAGCCCGTTCTTGAACCACATGCGAAAGTTCAGTTTTTTATTAATTTGTGTTTAATGCAGTATTGAAATGCCACATTTTAGCCAACAAAAGTAATAAAAAATACCGAAAATGGTTAATTATTTTACGTTCTTTAACTTAAAACTATTCAGCAATCTGATGAATCACATAGGTCACCACGCCCCAAACCATGAATCGGTTGGTTTCATCTACCCGGATAGGAGAGAAATCACTGTTCCATGGGATGAGCCAGCCAAAGGTTCCGCTTTCGTCCATCTTGAACTGTTTAATGGTGAATTCGCCATCTACGAAAGCTATCACAAAGTTGCCGTTAGAGGGTTCTATCTGCCGGTCAACCACAGCGAGGTCACCGTCAAAAATGCCTGCATCCTTCATGCTGTCGCCCGAAACACGCACGTAGAAAGTTGCCTCACGATGGCGAACCAGAATATCGTTGAGGTCTATTTCTCCCTCCATATAGTCTTGTGCCGGCGAAGGGAAGCCGGCTTTTACGCTTTGTTCAGCCAGCGGAATCGGCATCTTTTCTCCGAATTCCGCAGGGTGAAATGTCAGCTTTATATTATTTTCGTTATTCTTATTCATTTTCTTAGTTTATGGAGCCCATTTTTTGAAGGGGGCTAATTTTGCATCTCATTGGGTTTTTACCTTCAGTATTTCGTTGATGTTCGTTGTGAAACGTTTTGACATGTATTCCCGTTTCAAATCGAATTGGCAATCGGTGCCTTGTATGGCTTGCCTTATCGTGCTATAGCCGTTCTTGCGGTTAATGGCATCGATGGCTTCCATCAGCGCTTTTTGCTTGCTTCGGTCGATAGGGTCGAAGAGGTCCTGCTGGCGAGGATTGTCGGGGGAGATTTGCCACAGGATGACACCTGCCTTCTTGAAGTGAAACGACATGTCGGGGCGGTCAGCTCTGCTGTCTGTCATCGGTTTCGGATATTTGGCGCGGAGAATACTGAGAGCGGCGCCCACAATCTCGTCCTGCGCATTGGTGGCGATGGGTAGGGTGAGGGAGTCGTGAATGGTATATTCGGGCACGTTCTCATTGAATCTTGAGGTCCATGCAAATACCGTAATGCCCTGGCATACGCTACCTTGTCTTCTTAATTTTTCAGTACAGCGTACTGCGAAATTAGCCACGGCTTCTTCTATCACGTTCTTGTCTGTAATGCCCTCGTCGGCAAAACTCCTGCTGGTGCAGATGCTCTTCTTCTGGGGCAATTCCTCGATGCTGATGCAACTCTCTCCGTTCAGTTCCTTCCAGGTCCTGACGGTGGTGATGTTGAAATGGCTGCGCACCCAACTCTCTTTCTTATCCGCAAACTGGGCGGCAGTTCTGATTCCCATATAGTCGAGTTTCCGGGCTATCTGCCTGCCTATTCCCCATACATCTTCTATCGGGAACAGAGTCAGAGCCTTGTGTCTCCGTTCATCTGTATCGATGAGACAGCAGCCCTGATATCCCTTGTATTTCTTGGCGAATTTAGAACCGATTTTTGCCAGAGTCTTCGTCTCTGCGATTCCGATGGAGATAGGGATGCCTACGGCTCGGAGCACATCAGCCGAAATTCTGGCGCCATATTGGTGGAGGAGAGAATCTGCTGTAGCAGAAGTAACGTTTTCCTTCGGATATTCCTTGAAGAAACGTTCTGCCATGGAATGATCTGTTTCAAAAAAGCTCTTTGCCATGGAATGATCCACTTCGAAGAAACTCTCGTCGATGGAGTATTGGTCGATGAGGGGCGAGTAGTGCGACAGCATCGACATCACCCTATTGGAGAGCGAGCCATAAAGTGTGTAGTTGCTGGAGAAGATAGCTACGCCTTCTGCCTCCAGTTTTTCCTTTACCTGATAGAACGGGTCGCCCATCTTATAGCCCAGCGCCTTGGCTTCTTCAGAGCGTGCGATAATGCACCCGTCGTTGTTACTCAAGACAACCACGGGCTTCCCTATCAGGTCGGGGCGAAACACTCGTTCGCACGAACAGTAGAAGTTGTTGCAATCTGCCAGTCCTATCATTTTTTCAATATAATCCACTAATTCTTGTATAACTGAACTTCCTCAAGTTTTACCCCACACGCCCTGCAAGGGCAGAAGCCCCTAGCCCAG
>CAKPWR010000067.1 GCA_934196725.1 uncultured Prevotella sp. | reverse complement strand
GGGCTTGAACTACGGCATCAATTACACCACATCAAGAGACAAGAGTTCGCAGGAGAACAACAACAAGTCTTCTGATGGCAACACCATTCAAAACGAAGACCAAATGAGTTTCTACATCGGAACCAGCAAGTCATTCGGACAAAAACTCACGATGGAAGCATCGCTCATGGAAGAATATTATCACACCCCAATCTGGAATGAGTGGAATCTCTTCCCTACACTCTCCATCACCTATCTTCCAAAGGCTGGACACATCATCCAATTCGACTTGGATTGCGACAGAGACTACCCTACTTATTGGTCGGTGAAGAACTTCACCACCTATAATGCGGGCGGATATGGAAAGATTGTAGGAAACCCGACGTTGAAGCCTTCACGAGAGCTCAGCCTCTCGCTTACCTACATTCTGCACAGCAGATACGTGGCAAGTCTCTTCTTCAACAACTCGAAAGATGAATTCCGTCAGCTTCCTTACCAGAGCGACACGAAGAAGGAGATGGAATACAAGCATGTCAACTTCGACCATGTAAACCAGGTAGGTTTGATGCTCACAGCCCCAATCAACATAGGCAACAGGTGGCAGAATCGCCTTACTTTCACTGGCGTTTATCAGAACGACAAGAATTCCCATTTCTATGATCTCCCATTCGACCGCAGCAAATGGTTCTGTCAAGCCCAGTGGAACGGCACTTTTCTCTTTGGCAAGCATGTGCTTCTCAACCTCGATGCTTCCGTTCATACCGACGCCATCCAGGGAATCATCGACATCCCAGCCTCAGGCTATCTCAACGCAGCCCTCACCTGGAAGCCTCTCAAGGACGACAAGCTCCAGCTGAAAGCCTATTGCAACGACATCTTCGAGACGGGCGACAACCATCTGCACGACACCTACCGAGGTCAGCACGTCATCAACAAAATGTACTTTGGCAGAATCATCGGTCTCTCCCTCACCTATCGTTTCGGCGGCTACAAGGCCAAGCAGCACGAAGAAGTAGATACTTCCAGATTCGGGAAATAAAAAAATAAAAGCTCGCCATGACCATCAAAGTCCAGGCGAGCTTTCTCTTTTTATACTAGCACTTTATTTCACTTTCACTTCTATCACATTCTTCGCAGCCTCAGCACTCGAACCACCTACGAAGATCTGATATTTGCCGGGAACCACACGCATGGTATTGGTCTGGGAATCCCAACCCTCGAAACTCTGGCGAGGCAGACTGATGGTTACCTGCTGCTTCTCGCCCGCTTTCAAAGTAATGCGCTTGAAGGCTTTCAGGGTCTTGATTGGTCCCTCAGCATCATCCATTCTACGGATGTAAACCTGCGCCACTTCCGTTCCTTCCCTATTGCCTTTATTAGATAAAGAGAAGCTCAAGGAATAAGCCGATGAATTCTTCACTCTTCGTTCTTCATTCTTCACTTTCTTCAATGTCGGCTTTCCATATTCATAGGATGTGTAACTCAATCCATGACCGAACGGGAAGAGAGCCTCGCCCTTGAAGTAACGGTAGGTGCGATTCTTCATCGTATAATCGAGGAAATCAGGGAGATCGGAAGTACTCTTATAGAAGGTAACCGGAAGCTTGCCCGATGGATTTACCTCGCCGAAGAGAACCTTTGCTACGGCTTCGCCACCCCGTTCGCCCGGATACCAAGCCTGAAGGATAGACTCCGCATTCTCAGTTTCAGGAACCATGGCGATGGCACTGCCCGAACAGTTGACGAACACCACGCGCTTGCCTGCCCGATGCAACATCTCCATCACCTTGCGCTGAGCCTGAGGCAACTCGATGTCGGTTCTGTCGCCACCCTTGAATCCCGGCTCAGAAACCTTCATCTCCTCACCTTCAAGACTAGGAGAAATTCCGCCTACGAATACAACCACGTCAGCATCACCAACCTCAGCCAGAAGCTGAGACTCAGTTGGCGTATAGTTCTTCACTATATCAAACTGCATCACCGCCATATCGGTCTTCTGGAAATAATCCACCTGAATCTTCATCGGCTTTCCTGCCTTTACGGAGATTGGCTTGTTGAGCATCTGTACACGGGCACGTCCCTTCCATACATTTGCCACCGTATCGCCATCAATGATGAGTCGGTAACCATCATCGCAACCCATTCTGATATTCAAGGTTTCATCCTGTTCAGGAGTGAAGACACCCTCGTATCGGGCAGAGAAGTTGGTAAGGTTCACGCCCGGTGCAAAGACGGTATTTCCGCCATTGCTCTGGTTGATAGGCGAAGTCATCATGGCTGTAGCCGCCGGCTCGCCCTTCATCTCAGAATTGTTCCAATAAGTAGCCTTCATGCCTTTGCTGCCATCAGTAGAAGTCAGGAGATTGAAACGGCTTTCTGAAACCTCATTTCTGGTCAACGTGCAGGCAGGAATATACTTGGCGTCGTTCACATATTTTCTGATGCCCTGCAGGATGGTTGTGGTAGAAGTAGGATAACCCGAATAGTTGCCCCACTGCATGATGGAATCGTTGGCATTCGGACCCATCACTACGATTTTCATTTCTGATGGTTTCAGCGGTAGGAGATTGTTCCGGTTCTGAAGAAGCACGATGCCCTCTTCAGCCATTTTCTCCGCCAATTCCTTATGCGCTTTGCTGGCGATGACGGAAGAAGGAATCTGAGTCCACGCCACCTGCTCGTCCTGATCGAAATCGCCCAGACGGAAACGGGCTTCCAGCAGGCGCTTCAAACTCTCATTCACCTTTTCCTCGCTGATCATTCCCGTCTTCACCGCCTCAGGGAGCGAACGGTAAACGCTTCCGCACTCCACATCGGTTCCGGCACCAATCGCCTGCGCCGTAGCCTCAACAGGAGTCTTCGCCGTACCATGTCTGCCTGGTACATAGAAGTCGTTGATGGCTCCGCAATCGGAAGTTATCAGTCCCTTGAATCCCCATTCGTCACGAAGAATCTGACGCTCATATCGGGCATTGCTGCAACAAGGCGCTCCGTCAATCCGCTGATAGGCGCACATCACCTCAGCCACATTTCCATCCTGCACCAGCGATTTGAAGGCAGGCAGATAAGTCTCCCACAAATCACGCTCAGGCAAATCCTCTACATTGAAACTGTGCCGGTTCCATTCCGGACCGCTATGCACGGCAAAGTGCTTGGCACAGGCTAGGAGCTTGACGTATTGGGGAGCCTGGGAGGAAGCCGTAGCCAGAACTCCCGGAGCCGACATCGGTTTGCCATCAAAGGTCTGTCCCTGCAAACCATTCACCACGGCTAGTCCCATCCTCGTGGTAAGATAAGGATCCTCGCCATAAGTTTCCTGTCCACGTCCCCATCGTGGGTCGCGGAAGATATTGATGTTCGGAGTCCAGAAGCTCAGACTCTGGTAGCGCTTGATGTTGCCGCTCTTCTTCGCCTCCTGCGCCTTGGCTCTCGCCTCATCGCTCACGGCAGTAAACACCTTATATAATAAGGTATCATCCCACGAAGCCGCCATGTGCATCGTGATAGGGAAAACGGTAACAAATCCGTTTCGCCCCACTCCGTGCAGCGCCTCGTTCCACCACTGAAACTGCGGAATGCCCAATCGGGCGATGGCTGGCGAAGTATCCATCATCAACTTCGTCTTCTCCTCCAGGGTAAGACGGGAAAGCAAATCGTTGGCTCTTGCCTCAGCAGAAAGGTTGGCATTCTGATAAGGAAGAAGCTGCTGGGCGCTGGCAGAAAGCGTTGTAGCCATCAGCACCGCCATAGAAAGTAGTTGTTTCTTCATCATTTTATTATGTTATTATGCTTTGTTCTAAAGATTGTTTTATAATTGGTGACAAAGTTACATTTTTTATTCGAAACAACCGCACAATTTGACAGAAAAGTTTAAAATAATTATACTTTGCTGCCAATATTGCCATTCTTTTTCCGCTGGCACGCAAGTTGCTCAATAAGAGAGTGAAAGCTGAAGCCAAAAGATGAAGGAGTTCGAAAGAACAACGGAGTTTCGAGGCGAAGGCAATCAAAAGAACAGATAAATAAATAACAAACAGAAATCCCGACGGGGCCGTAAGGAACCGAGAGGACAAGTAAAATAAAATTGGAGGTTTTAATTATGTTGTTAGCACGTAGAAATAATAATTCAGATTGGTTGAGTAACTTCTTTGATGATGCATTCTTCAACACAGAGTTGATGCCACGTATGAATGCTACCGCTCCAGCCATTAACGTAAAGGAGACAGAGAAGGCTTACGAGATGGAGATTGCAGCCCCTGGCTTGAAGAAGGAATGGGTTCGCATCAACATCGATAACGATGGCAACCTGAATGTGGCTATCGAGAACAAGATGGAACACAAGGATGAAGATAAGCACGAGCACTATCTGCGCCGCGAGTTCTCTTACAGCAACTATCAGCAGAGCTACACACTCCCTGAGGACGCTGACCGTGAGAAGATTTCAGCAAAGGTAGCTGATGGTGTTCTTGAGGTTGAGATTCCAAAGCTTGCTCCTAAGGAGGAGGCTAAGGCAACCAAGAATATCGAAGTCAAATAATCATCTCCCATAAATGATTGAGGCAGATTCCAAGGCAATTTGGAATCTGCCTTTTTTTGTGCCCTTACCTGAACCATCGCATTTTTCATCTACCTTATTATCATGATTTTCATCCATCCATCGGGATATTTCTTCCATAAATCTTGCGGGGGTCATAAATAATATGTAATTTTGCAGGCTGAAGAGCAGATATCAAAGCTTCTGCTTATAGTATTCAGAACATTTATATAAGAAACAGATGAAGAAAACAATTCCAGTAATAGGCATGGCTTGCAGCGTATGCTCTGCCAATGTAGAAAAGAAACTGCAGTCGCTAGAAGGCATCAACTCCGCCTCGGTTTCCCTGGCGAGCCGAACTGCCCTGGTAGATTATAACCCCGACATCATCTCTCTGGAAGATATGAAACGGGAAATCAGCAACGCCGGCTACGACCTCGTTATCGAAAGCGACAGAAGCGTGGAGGAAATCAACCGCCGTGAGTTCACCCTCCTGCGCCGCCGAACCCTCGCTTCCTGGCTCTTCGCCATCCTGACCATGAGTTTCTCCATGGGATGGATTTCCCTGGGCATGGAACAGAATATGATTTCAGATGGCGTTGCTTCGGCCCATCATTCGAGTTCCTTCGCCAACCAGATTTGTCAGCTCCTGGCACTCGCCAACCTAATTTACTGCGGCAAGCAGTTTTATGTTTCCGCCTGGAAGCAGCTCCTGCATCATACGGCAAACATGGATTCGCTCGTGGCGCTCAGTACCCTCATCGCCTTCATTTTCAGCACCTTCAACACCTTCTTCGGCGAGATGGTCTGGGGAGCAAGAGGCATTGAATGGCACACTTATTTCGATGCTTCCGTGATGATTATCACCTTCGTGCTGACCGGCAGATGCCTGGAAGAAAAGGCGAAGGACAGTACGGCGAGCAGCATCCGCCAGCTGATGGGAATGCAGCCGAAGACCGCTCGTCTGGTGACTTACGAGAAGATAGAAGGAACCAACGATTACAAGATGGAGGAAGTGCCGATTTCCACCATTCAGATAGGCGACATGATAGAGGTAAGAGCCGGCGAGAAGATTCCGGTGGATGGCGTAGTTACCCAGGCTGAGAGTTTCATGACTGCCGATGCAGCCTATGTAGATGAAGCGATGATTAGCGGCGAACCGACTCCGGCGATGAAAAAGGCAGGCGACAACGTGTTGGCTGGCACCATTCCGAGTCAGGGAAAACTCCGCATGAGAGCCAAGCAGATTGGCGAGAACACAGCCCTGGCGCACATCATCCGAATGGTTCAGGAGGCGCAGGGCAGTAAGGCGCCCGTACAGCGCATCGTGGATAAGGCGGCTCTGATTTTCGTTCCAGCCGTGGCAGCCATCGCCCTCATCACCTTCCTGGCGTGGTGGCTGATAGGCGGCAACGCTGCTCTTCCGCAGGCCATTCTTTCAGCCGTAGCCGTATTGGTCATCGCCTGTCCTTGCGCCATGGGTCTCGCCACTCCTACCGCCCTGATGGTGGGCATCGGCAAGGCGGCGCAGAAGCAGATTCTCATCAAGGATGCGTCGGCGCTGGAGAATCTCCACAAGATCAACGCCCTCGTCATCGACAAGACCGGCACCCTCACCATTCCTAATCAGAACATCGATTTCACCAAGCAGGAGGATTTGGATCTGGAGACGAGAGAGACCCTCAAACCTCATGCCCAGGAAGCGATGAAGCAGTTGCAGGAAAAGGGAATAGAGGTCTATATGATGAGTGGCGACAAGGAGGAAGCGGCTCACTACTGGGCTGAGAAAGCCGGCATCAAGCATTACCAGAGTAAGGTGCTGCCTGGCGACAAGCAGGCTTTGGTAAAGAAACTTCAGGATGAAGGCAAGCAGGTAGCGATGGTGGGCGACGGAATCAACGACACCCAGGCCCTGGCCCTTGCCAACGTGAGTATGGCGATAGGAAAGGGAACGGATGTGGCGATGGATGTGGCGCAGATTACGCTGATGAGCGACGACCTCCTGGCGCTTCCGGAAGCCATAAAACTGAGCCAGAAGACGGTTCACATGATTTGGCAGAATCTGTTCTGGGCGTTCATCTACAACATCATCTGCATCCCGTTGGCAGCCGGAGCCCTTCATATTTTCGGCATTGATTTCCAGATAACCCCAATGTGGGCAAGTGCCCTGATGGCCTTCTCCAGCGTGAGCGTAGTGCTTAATTCGCTGAGGTTGAGATTGGCGTAAATGAAAGAAAATGGCAGGTTCCTGATGCATTAATTTGGAACCTGCCATTTTTATTCAACTTTTACTATCACAGCAGCACTTCATCTTCCGCCTCCTTCGGCTCTATACACATTATATAATAGATAGGCAGATAGGTTATTCCGTCCTTCACCTCCACCTGCTGGGCATTCGAGAGCACGAAGGCTTGCTGAATGTTGTACTCTTTAATTTGTAAGAATTTATCTAAGGCACTATGCACCTGATAATCCTTACCCGACTTGATTTCCAACGGAAGAACAGAAAGATGCTCCATGTCATCTATCAGATAATCCACCTCACCCGTCTTCTTGTTGTCGTAATAATAAAGATTGAAGCCATGCGCCTTCAACTCCTGCGCCACCACCGTCTCATAAACGGAACCCAGGTTGATGCTTGCCACATCATCCATCACCGCCTTGATGTTGGTGCCAAAGAAAATGCTGGTCAGAATACCCACATCGTTCAGATAAAGCTTCAGCAGATTCTTGCCACTATTCTCTATCAGCGGGAAACTAGGCTTGCTGATGGCCTTCACCTCCAAGGTAATGCCCGAAGAAATCAGATAGTCGAATTCCTCTACGTAATCACTCATTCGCTTTCCCTTCTTATCCTCTATGTCCTTCACCACCACACGCTTCTTCTTGTTTTCCAGGTTAGAAGGAATCATACTGTAGATGCGCTGAATCTTCAGACGATTGTGCATCTCCTCATAACGAGCCGCATCCACTCCATAGAGATGATGAATTTCGTTCTGAATGGTACGAATGGTCGTAATATTCTTGGTTGCCAGAAATTCGTTGACCGCATCTGGCAATCCTCCAACCAGCAGATACTTCTTGAACAAATCAAGCAGTTTGTTGTGAATGGCTTCCGGCATCGACTCCCTTACCGCAAACTTCTTGCGAATCGTATCAAGCACCAGTTGGCCGATTCCATTTGCAATCAGGAACTCCTCAAAGTCTAACGGATACATGTGGCGGATGATGATACTGCCCAATGGAACAGAAGAGGTGGTCTTGAGCGTAACACCCAGCAGCGAGCCGCTGGCGATATAAGTAAACTTATTATCTTCGCGCAAGAACTTGAGCAAAGTTAGCAGATGGTCGTAGGCCTGAATCTCATCAATAAACACCAAGGTGTTATCCTTTTCCTTCATCCTATCACCAGCCACCGTACTCAGAGCCAAATAGAAATCATCCACCGTCCTGGCATCAGCAAAAGTCCGGTCTCCAAGCTTATCTGTCTCCATATTCACCTCAATATAGTTTGGAAAAAGCTTTTTTCCGATTTCACGGATGATGTACGACTTTCCGATTTGGCGTGCACCATCAACAATCAGAATCTTATCAGACCCTGATTGTAAATGACTTACGATATATTTTTCTATCTTTCTATACAGCATAATTACACTTTTCCTATGATTTCAACGGTGCAAATATACACTTTTCCTACGAAATAACCAAATAAAAAACACACTTTTCCTATAAAATCAATAGTTAAAAAATACACTTTTCCTATAAAAATAGGGGTTAAAAACTACACTTTTCCGAAAACAACCTATATTTTAACCTAAATATAACACATATTTAATCTTATGAAACTGTTTTTTATTATATCTTTGCAAAAGATTTGAATAACAAACAAAACTACAGCTTTATGGAAAAAGAAAAACTTTCAGTAATCCTGTCAAAGGGAAGAAACGGAACCAAGGGATGGTTTCTGTATCGTGCATGGCCTGGCACCAAAAGTGCCATCTCCGTCTATCTGATGTCCATGCTTGCAGCCTTTCCGGTTGGCATTACAGCAGCTTTGAGCTGCGAATTTATCGAATTCCTGACGAAAACAACCATCAATAGTGCATGGATCATGGCAATTTATATGCTGGCTGCAGAGCTATATATGATTCATAAATGCCGGAAGAAATTCCATCTTCGTGTTCGCCTGGAAAAGATTCAGAAGATGCCTAAGACCATCATCTTCTTGCTGGTTTTCTTGGTGGGATTGTTCCAGTTCATTCCTATGACTGCATTAGAGAACTTCATGAATTTGCCTGATTACATGGAGCAGGATTTTGTTGACATGGCACATAATCCGATTGGAATTCTGGTACTCTGCATCATTGCTCCTATAGCCGAAGAATACCTCTTCCGCGGATTGATGATGCGAAAGATGCTGAGATGGAACATCAGTCCCTGGTACGCTATCATCGGCTCCAGCATCATGTTCGGCCTCATCCATCTCAACCCGGCACAGATTCCAGGACCCATCATTCTGGGAATCGTCATGGCGTGGATGTGTTACAGAACCAGGAGTTTGATTCCGGGCATCATCATCCACATCACCAACAATACGCTCTGCCTGATTCCAGCAGAATGCTACGATACTTACATCGCCAGCACTCCGATGATGGAAGGAGGCCTCAGCCTTGTAAGCATCGCAATCATCATCCTGTCGATTTGGCTCTTCAACAAGAAGGCTGTTGCAGCATCGTAAAAAGATTTCATAAAAGGAAGTCTTCATAAGAAAGGCTTCCCTATCAAATTCCTCATCAATAAGGGGGAGAGTTATTCCTCCCCTTCTACCTTGCAGCAGTCGAACCCCATCTCCTTGGCTTTGTCAGGACCGAAGGTGAAGTAGATAGCTTCGCCCTCATCACAAACCTCGCCTTTGGAGTTCTCCAGAGTCAAGTGGATGGTAACGATGTTGCGGCGCTGGCTGGCGATGTGACCACGAACCGTAATCTGAGAATCGGTGGTCATCACAGGCTTCTTGTATTTCACGTTGAGCTGCATCGTCACACCCGTAGTCTGCAGTTTGCGGTTGATGACCCAGCCTGCCACTTCATCCATCAGCATACTGATGATTCCGCCATGCAGGGTATTGATCCAGCCCTGGTAATTCTCGCCGGGATTCCAGATGGTAAGCACATCCTCACCCTCTTCCCAAAACTCAAGATGCAATCCTACAGGATTGTTAGGAGCACAGCAAACGCAGTTGTAACCCTCCTTGTTCAAATATGGATTTAATATCTTCTTCATTTTCTAACTAATTAAACTGATTTTTAACTGATTTCTTACTGATAAAACTGTTTAAAGACCACGCAAAGATACGAATAATATCTGAGAAGGCAAAGTTTTTTAAAATTATTATTATTAATTCCCTCTGATTACCTAAAAATAGGGGTTAGACGGAGCTTCCAACTATTTAGAAGAAATAAAAATACCTAGAAATGGGGATAAAGATAAAGCCCTCGCTATTTAGAAGAAATAAAAATACCGACTATTAAGTATTGCAGGATTTTGAAATAACCACTACCTTTGCAGCGTGAATTAGAAAGATGCCCGCTGGCGGCGGGCAAGCGAACAAAAAATGATACAAAAACATTAAGAATTATACAAAACATTAAGAAATGAAGAGAATTATTTTTATTATTTTAGGCTGCATCAATATCTGCCTTGCTCATGCACAGAGCTTTAACGGACAATATATTTCTGAATGGCAATGGGACATGAACAAGAATACCAATCTGATTAACCAGCTGAGATTGGAACTGAGTGTTCCGATAGGAAAAGGAAAGGATTCGTTCGAGGCGGCTACGCTGCATGTGGCAAAGACCAACGATGGCATTATTGACGACTGGCAGGGTTTTTCGAACATAGATGCAGACAATAACTTCGCCATGCTTGCCGTGCTGGGCTACATGCACGAGTGGAATTCGGGCCATCTGTTTGTGGGTGTGAGAAACGTGAACGAGGATTTCTTCACCTCTGATGTTACGGCACTTTTCCTGAACAGTTCTGAGGGAATTTTTCCTACGGTTGCTTCAAGCTATCCGATAGCCAACTATCCGTATTCAGGCCTGACCATCTATTTCGATGTTACCAAGGGGGGATGGACTTTCAGAAACAGTCTGTATAATGGTGCGGGATATAATGGCTGGAAAGCCCACGACAATCCTTTCCTGGTTCGCCCGAAGAAGGATGGAATCTTCAACATGTCGCAGTTGGAGTATGAACATAAAGGTGGAAAGTATTTTGCGGGTGCTGCCGTCCATACCCGTCAATATCCGATAAACGAGGATGGCGAAATGGTTTCTGCCGATGAATCCAAGGGCAAGGTTACCGGTGCCTGGTGGGTTTATGGCGAACAGAGCGTATGGACAGCTGGCGACAAGAATATTTCGTGCATGGTGCAATATTCAGAGAACACCAGTCATCAGAATGCCTGCTACCGATACGCAGAACTAGGTGGTGCCTATCAGGACGAGAAGAACGAGTGCGGCTTATCAGGCCAGTACGCCCGCTTCCAGCAGGGTTCGGAATATTCGCTGGAAGTAACGTGGAAAAGACAGCTGACGGAATCCATCTCCCTTCAGCCATCGTTCCAATACATCAAAAACGACAATGGAGATTTCACGACACTTAGTGCTAGACTTTATGTTAGTTTCTAAAGGAAGAGAAAAATATAAAAAGGAGAGGGTGCGTCATGGACTTATGACACACCCTCTCTCCTTTTTATAGAATTAAACAACCAAGTTTAAAAACAGCATTTTTTTCGTCTATAGACGAAAATTCCCTCATTTTTATTATTTTTTTCGTCCATAGACGAAAATCTTAAGCAAGAAAGGTTGCCTCATTCTTATTTCTTAGCAATCCATTTCGGCAAGACCAGGGTGCCCATTACCAGGAATGGGTAATAGAAGATGGCGCGCCAGAGCATGGCAGCAAGGATGGCTACTGAGGCATCGGGCAGGAAATCGGCATAATAAAGGCGGAACATCAACTCCGCCACGCCGCTTCCGCCAGGCGTAGGACTTAGGATGGAAATCATCCACATCACCCATTGGCGGCACCAAGCCACCAGCATGTTGCCCTGACAATGGAAGGCTACGAGAATAGCTACAACGATGGCGAATCTCGACAACCACGCCAGGGAAGTATAACCCATCAGCTGCAGCCAGAATCTTCCACCTTCCAGCTTCGCCTCCTTCGAAGCCATCGTCATCTCCTCGGAAAACTTCTCTACCTTGGGCAGGAACCTGCGAAGGAAAGGAATCTTGCAGCAGCCCTTCAATACCCAGCCCAGAATCTGAGGACGATGCAATAATAAGAGGTAGAGGATGGCTGTCCAGACAGCCACAATAAGGGTGCTGACTATGAAGATAACCTGCACTCCACCCTTGATCCATTCGTTCGTAGCATCTGCAGAAATTCCCACTCCATCTGCCAAACTGAACAAGAGATGCGATGGAACACAGAAATAGAGCAACAGGCAGCTGATAGCTAGAAAAGCCTCATCAGCCAGCAGAGCTGCAAACATCGTGAAAATACTTCTGCCCATAGAAACTCCCTCGCGGTTGAGATAAACGAAAGCCAAACCGCTTCCACCCACCGCTGAAGGAGTAACGGCAGAAGTAAACTCGCAGAGCACGTTGATGCGGAACGCCGCGGCTATGGATAACTTACGTTGGCAAAGATGACGGAAACGGAGGGTAAGCATCAGATTCTGAACCGCAAAGAGCAATACAGCCAAACCTACCCCCAGGAAAAATCTCGGAGATAGGTCTATCTTGCTTAAAGCATCCACATCAAATTCCCGAATCATCATTCCAGCGATTACCACCAGTCCGATGGAAGCCGCCAACCATAAATGCCATTTTTTCATATTACTCCCAAAAATAAGCTATACATTATTATATAGTACTGAATTTTGCGAGTAAGCTCCACACGCCCTGAAAGGGCAGAAGCTCCTAGCCCAGGGCATCGCCCTGGGTAATTACGGACGCAAACCTGTCGCCCTGTAAGGGCAAAAGCTTTCAAATACCAGGCAATTAACAAAGCTGTTGCCCTTACAGGGCGCCTTGCTGATTGCCTTTATACCCAGGGCGATGCCCTGGGCTAGGAGCTTTTGGGCCTTCAGCCCGTACTTAAACCACATACGAAAGTTCAGTACCTTATTATATAGTATATATAACGATTAAATGGCCAATCTATTATGTTGCCTGTTAATAAAATGCTACTTACTTCTGCTCAACCTTCACTCCCGTGATCCGGCTCTTGAAATCGCCAGTCTTCTGGAGTGGGAACACCAGCGTGCGCTGATAGTGCATCTTGGCAGAAGGATTATACACGATAGGCTGAGTAGCTGTAGCATCGCTTTTCTGGAATGTAGCCAGGTCTTTCTGCTGCATCGCATAAAGGGTGATAGGACCAAGCTCCTCGCGCAACTTGCCATTTACATAAAGACAGGTCTTCTTGTTGTCTCCCGTAATCGCCAGGGTAACCTTTCTACCCTTCTCTACCCGATAGTTGAACTTATTAAGATAACCCTCGTGGGCAAAACCAAGCAGGCCGCTTTCAGGGTCGGAAAGATAGAACGTGGCGTTATCTGACGAGAACAACACCGTGCCCTTCGGCTCATCAGCTCCCTCGATGGTGAACTCCACCCGATAGCCATAGCCCACTTCCTTTTCGCCTGTGGTCTGACCAGGGGTCAAAGTCTCTATCCTGAGCTGCTTGCCCTTCTGCCAACGTGCCGCCTCGTTAACCGCAGGAGCCTCGCTGAGCGTAAGACGAAGACGATTGAAATCCTCAAAGGAGAAAGAGGTGGCAGCACCCGTCCAGCATTTCGCCGACAGCGTCTGCAGGGCAGGGAACAGTCGGTCGTGAATATCCTTCACCGTAATGCCGTTGCCCGCATGGTCGTT
>CAKPWR010000066.1 GCA_934196725.1 uncultured Prevotella sp. | reverse complement strand
TGGGGAAATCTGAGCCAGATTAAGGCGGAGTATGTGCTTTTCGAGGAGGCTTTGAAGCATGGACCTTATGCCTACTATCATCTGCTGAGCGGTCAGGATTTACCTATCAAATCGCAGGATTACATCCATCAGTTCTTTGATGAGCATCAGGGTAAGGAGTTTGTGGGCATCAATCATGGTGAGGAATTTGAATGGGATTGTCGCCGGAAGATGATGCGCTATTGGCTCATGACGCGCTTTACCCGCTCAAAGTATGGGGCTTTGAATGCCATTACCAAGCGACTCAATAAATATCTTTCGATGCTGCTCATGCCTTTCCTGCATCGCCAGAAGATGGATTTTGCCAAGGGAGCCAACTGGGTGAGCATCACGCAGGCATGCGTGGAATATGTGGTGAGCAAGAAGCCGTTTGTGCTGAAGAGATTCAATTATACTTTCTGCCCTGATGAGTTCTTCCTGCAGACCCTGGTATGGAATCATCCCGACTTCCGGGCTGCCCTGTACTCAGAAAAGGATGAATATGAGGGCTGCATGCGACTTATCGACTGGAAACGGGGTAATCCATACGTCTGGACTTTGGCAGACAAAGAGGAGCTGCAACAGAGCAACCGCCTCTTTGCCCGTAAGTTTGATATGAAGCATGAGGATATCATCTGCTGGATAAAGGCTTCTTATGGGGCTTTATCCTAGCATATAGCCTACCAGCAGATATCCGTTGCTGATCCACAGATAGAGGGTGATGGCGAGCATCAATCCTCTGAAGGCCCATTTCAGGTTCTTTCCTTTTGCCTTGAGCGCCAGGAAGCCGATGGCGATAGGAAGGGCATACATATAGTGGGCAGTCATGATATATACCTCGTTGATACCGAAGCCCAAACCGATATGGAGGGCAGCATCCATCAGGAAGAATGTCAGGGTGAGCCAGAGAAACTTGGATTTTCTTCCGGCAAGGATGCCAAGTAAGAAAAGCACAACGATGAATGCCTCTACCACATAATTGACCGCAGACTGGTATTTCACGATAACCGGACGGTTGCGCAATACATCGCCCAGAAGGTTCTGCTGGTGCAGCATGATGCTTTCACCGAAGAAATTCTCGATCAGAGTTTGCGAGCGAGAGGTCGTCTTGTCGGTCCAGTTCATGAATTCGCCCTTGGCGATAGGCTTGCCCGTGTTCTTGTTCCATATCTGTTTATGGTCACGAACATATTTGGCATGCGCTTTATCCTTGATGATTTTCTTGACGGCAGCTTCTACCTTTGCCGAGTCTTTCACGCCAGTGCTGTCGCGGTATTGCTGGTAAATCTTGGCTGTGGCTTCCTTGTTTTTCTTCATCTTAGCCTCGTGTCTTGCCATCTCCTTAGGCCATACGAAGGTGCGGTATTCCCATCTGGCGAAAGCCCACATGAGTGCGGCAGGAAGGATGACTCCTATCAGGAAGTATTTGATACTGAAGAACTTTCTGCCATTGGTGAAAAGGGCGGCAAGATAGGTCTTCAGACCATTGTTGAGCGATACGCCCGCTGTAAATACAAAGAGCAGGATAGTCTGCCAGATGGTAAGCTGTCTGCCTTTCTTCATGCATACGCCTGTGATATACAGGGTACAGAGGAGTATGATCATCGACATGATGAAATGGTCGGGTACCATCGCTGAAACCATCACATAAGCGAAGGAGAAATAGAAGACAGAGAGCAGATTGGCATCAAAGCGCTCTGTACCAATCACTTCTCTGAATATACGGTAAAGAAAAATGAAGGAATAGAAGGCGCAGAACACCAGGATAGCTCCCACGACAAACTGAACGCAGTTGATGCCGGTAAGCATCATCAAGCCTTGATTGATCTGATTCGGAATATACATGAAGAACGCCAGCAGTGGGTGGCGGTATACATTATATTCTGTGTCCCAGTGAGATACGATGCTATAGGTAAGCGGGTCGAAACCTGCCACATGGAAGGTCTTGACAAAGAGTTTGTGATAATTATCTGTAATCTGCGAGAACTGACTGTAATATTTGATGACTGTCAGGGCATTGAGGGCACATGCTATGATGAGTGCAACGAGTGCTGAAACTCTTTCCTCTTTCTTGATTCTAAAAATATCGAATATCTTTTTCATATCTTTCTTTTATCGTATTTGGGGGATTCCTTATTTCTTCAGAAAGAATCTCACCAGAAGGAAGTTTACCGGGATGCAGATGCAGAGGGTGGGTATCATGGCCAGCTGTTTGGCTAGACCCAAGCCTACGAAGAGGTTGAGGCAGAGGGTCTGCATCGAGTAATTGACGATGTGAGAGAGGGTGAATCCTGCTCCGCGCTTGGCATTCGCCTTTACCTTGAAGGTATAGCGGGTGCTGGCGATGAAATTGAAGATGAAACTCACGATGTAGGCGATGGTGTTGGCGGTGGTAGCCAGACTGTGGTCGCCCATGTTGGGGATGAAATGGGTCAGCGCTGGCATCATAGCCAGGTAGATGACATATTGCAGCACCGTAGCCAGTCCGCCTACGATTCCGAATCTGATGACTTCGCCCAGCTTCTCCCGTCTGGCATCATCCATATTATTTATCTTGTTCTTGATATTCATGTTGCAAAAGTACTTCAAAATCTACAAATTACCAAATAATCCTGGTATTATTTATCTCAGCATCTTTCCTTTTCCGAAGAGATAAGCCAGATGGGTCTTCTCCATCATCTTTGCGATGCCGATGCTTCCGGCTATGGCGATGAAGATGGTAACGAGGGCGAAGATAATCTCGCTCCTGTCCCAGCTAAAGAGGGGATGATAAAACTTGGCTGCCATCGTAAAGATGGGGTGGAAGAGGTAGATAGGCAGCGTGTTGCGGCCTATATATAATAAGGTGTCTTCTGTCTTTCGGACGCAGGCATTATCCTGTAGGCGTTTGATGAGGCTGTGTATCCACATCAGGGATGAAATGCAGCACCAGCAGGAGAATACGATGGCGAGCGTGCCCCAGTCGTACCATTCTTCTAAGCCCAGCAAGTTGATCCAGAGCAGCAGGGCAACCGGTGAAGGACGAAAGATTCTGTCAAAGCCGATATGGCATTGTCTGAGTACCACTCCGATGAAATAATAGGTGGCGGCACTGGGCGAAAGAGCGGGTGTCTTGGACAGGAGCAGGAGTAGGGTGGCGAAGATAAAGAGGCTTGTGGTGGTGCTCATCGTCGTTTTTCCCTGTCTGAGGGTTCCCCAGGTTGCTCCCTTGAAACTGACGTAATAGAGAATGCCGCAGATAATCATGGTCTGGATGAACCAATAGGGACCGATGGAAGTAACGAATATCTTCTCACAAATCTGAGAGAGTGACAGTTCCGTGATGCCATCTCTCACCGGCATGAAATAGGAGAGTACAGAGAAACCGGTTACCATGATGACGTAAGGCAAGGCGAGACACATCAGGTATCTTCCCATCTCCTTTGGGCTTTTCTCGATATTCACGAGATAGCCTGTGATGATGAGGAAGGTAGGCATCATGAACGAGAGGATGCCTGCCTTGAGCTGGGGGTATACGTTGCCGAAGCTCACGATATGAATCAATATCATGAGAATAATGAGTATGGCTCTTATCCAGTCGATGTCTGTATTCCTTTGTTTCATAATGAATATATTCAAAATCTTTACTTGTTGATGTTACAATTGGTGGCAAATATACATAAAATATTCTTTTCCTCAAAATCTTTTTGCCTAAAATTCCCCCAGATTCTCAAAATCTTTTTGCTTGAAATCCCCCAAATTCTCAAAATCTTGCCTGTGCAAGTCTTAAAGAATTGTACGGTTGGCACGGACTGAAAGCCCAAAACTCCTAGCCCAGGGGGATAATAGCAATCTACAAGGCATTCTATAGCCAAATCGAATGGAAATTGCTCGATTTGGCTATAATATAACCTATTCTTTAGCCAAATCGAGTTAAAATTCATCGATTTGGCTATAGAATCCTTGTTTTTCTTGAATATGCGCATTCGTAATCGTATGGCTGATTTCGTGACAGAAACAGGGATAAAATCAGCCATTGTTTGCCTTGACTTTTGGATAAAAGCTGTATTCTTGGAGGCGTATATAAACACCCAAAAAGATACATAATCTTTACAATTCTATCTTTCGAAAGAATGCGGAAGATTAAATCAAAACAGGCTAACAAATGTTACATATAGGGACAGCATAACGAACATGCTGCCCCTTTTTTCTTATTGTTGGCATTACGCAAAATGGACTTTCGGGAGGCTCTGAGAGACGGAAAAGAGTGACTATCCGGCTACAAATGCTGCTCCGGATGACAGGAAGCCTAAATTGCTAATTTTTGTAAAACACCAGAGAGAAGCGACATTTTTATCGAAAAAATCCCTTTTAGTTGTCGCATTCCCCCACCAATGCGACACCTAAATGATAGGAATGCGACACCTAGGCATGGGAATGCGACACCTTATTTCAATTATTTTTTGTATATTTGCAGCATGATTGCTAGATTGGAGCCATGCCGGTTTGCTGTCCGACATACCTGTTCATCATACAGACAAGCCTCTTATGTTTCCAGGAATCATCTTCGCTCTGATGATCCAATGGACATGATAGCGAAGCCTATCCCATCATAGAGGAAAGCTCCTGATCTTTGCGATAAACTGGCAAGCAGATATATAAGACAAAATATTAACATTAATCATTTAACAACAAAACGTGTATGAAAAAGAAACAATTACACAAATCGAATCGGCTCGTCACGATGCTGCTGCTCGTGATGGCTATTCTCATGCCTTATGGGGGGGCATGGGCACAAACACCTTCCAAGCCTTCCAACGGTGATGGAGTAGACAATCCTTATCAGATATCCACAGCAGCCGAACTGGCGTGGTTCCGCGACCAGGTGAATAGCGGTAATACAACCATTTCAGCCACGCTGACTAAAGATATTGACTTGGCAGAGTTCTGCCATGCGAAGGATGGCACCAAGTATACTAAAGAAGTCAGTTGGACTCCTATCGGTAACTCTGATAATATTGAAAATATGTACCAAGGTACATTTGACGGCAACGGGAAGACCATCAGAAATCTCTACATCAATGACATCTCTGAGTATATCGGTATCCCCTGCGAAGCCGGTTTCTTCGGCTATGCAGAAAAGGGCAGCATCAAGAACATCACTTTCGACAATGCAAAGGTAAAGACTACTGCTGATGATTATTGTACTGGAATTTTGGTAGGAGTTGCAGGCTCTTGTATTGAAAATATCAAGATCTTGGTTAACTGTTCGGTAGAAGGAAAAAACTACGTTGGCGGAATAGCAGGAAGAGCAAATGGCGACATCGACAACTGCGAAAACCATGCAATGGTGAATGGTGCAAATTTTGTAGGAGGTATTGTAGGTAACTATGTGTTTTCCGACAAATCCATCACTTCATGCGCCAATTATGGTGTCATAACAGGTACGAGAGACAAAGTTGGTGGCATTGCTGGAGATTTTAACTCAGGAACCATTCAGAATTGTGCCAACTATGGTGATATAACGGGAACTTTCTATGTCGGAAACTTGATAGGATGTGCTGCTGAATGCAATCTGAACAATGTGCTTGGCACTGGTAATGTTACTGCTACTTCTAATAAGGGTCAAGCCGGTCTCCTTGTTGGAAACATAGAAAATTCCTCCAGCACCGCTTCTGGCATCCTGGCATACAACAGCAGTGCTAAGCTTACCATCAATGGAACTGTGCAGACAGGTGAAGCTGTCAAGGCTATCGGACAAGGCTCATTGACATCTGCTGACAAGATAAACGCATTCACCGCAGAACAATTGAAGAGCGGCATGGTTGCCAATCAGCTTCAGAAAAACGTATCAGGAAGTGCAAAATGGGGGCAAAAACTGAACACAGACGATTATCCTTTACTTGGCTCTGCTGATGAGGTTTACTTGGATGGTAATGTGACAACGAATTGTTTAGGCGAGCAGGTAAGTGCATTTACCAATACCAAGCCAGCACAAGAAGGCACATTAACGGTTAAGCATGGCGATAGTCCCATACATCACGAATCCGTGGCTGCTACCTGCACCACAGATGGCAACATCGAATATTGGGAATGTAATCTTTGTCATAAGTCTTTCTCAGACAAGCTGTTGACACAAGGAGTGAGCACTCTTGTAGTATCAGCTACAGGACACAAATATGGTGAGAACGACAAGTGTACGATGTGTCAGAAAGAAATTCCTTCCTTGACATTGGGTAACAATCTCATAACAATCGAAAAAACGTATGGCAGTAGGGATGAAATCAGCGGTTACAACCTTTATAAATATACAGCTCCAGAAGATGGCAGATTGGAGGTGACGGCAAACAGCAACGGCAATAAAACCTGTGGCACCCTGTGGGAGAGCCCTACGGCTGCATCTCGCTTGATTTACGATGATTCTAGCAATTGGCCTGACTTCAAAATCATCTATACTGTAACGAAAGGCACCACTTATTATATCGGTGCAAGAAAAAACGATGGCAATGCCATTGAAGGCGAAGTCAAGCTCAATGTAAAAATGAATGGTCTTGATGGTGAATTGCCAACAGGAATGACTGGTAAAGGAACTGAGGCGGAACCATTTGAACTGAAGACGGCAGAGCATCTGGCGTGGTTCCGTGACTTCGTGAATGAAGGTAACATGGAAGCCTGCGCAAAGATTGCCGATGATGTGAAAGAAATTGATATGAGCACTGTATGCCATAAGGCTGATGCCGAAAAGCAGGTAGCAGAGCTCAGCTGGACTCCTATCGGCATCTCATTCGGTAATAAGTATCAAGGTACATTCGATGGCAACTGGAAGACCATCAGTAATCTCTACATCATCAATGCCGCCTCTAGTTCTGTCGGTTTCTTCGGCTATGCAGAAAAGGGCAGCATCAAGAACATCACTTTCGACAATGCGAAGGTAAAGAGTACTGTTGATCATTATACTGGAATTTTGGCAGGATTCGGAGAGCTTTGTATTATTGAAAATATCAAGACCTTGGCTAACTGTTCGGTAGAAGGAAAAAATGGCGTTGGCGGAATAGCAGGAATGGCAAGTGGCGACATCGGCAACTGCGAAAACCATGCAATGGTGAATGGTGCAAATGGTGTAGGAGGTATTGTAGGTGACTATAGGGGATCCGGCAAATCCATCATTTCATGCGCTAATTATGGTGTCGTAACAGGTACGGGAAACAGCGTTGGCGGCATTGCTGGAGATTTTGGCTCAGGAACCATTCAGAATTGTGCCAACTATTGCGATATAACTGGAGCTGATATTGTCGGAAACCTGATAGGAGATGGTTCTATATGTAATCTGAACAATGTGCTTGGCACTGGTAATGTTATTGCTACTTCTGATACAGAGCGTGCCGGTCTCCTTGTTGGACGCATAATCAATTCCTCCAGCACCGCTTCTGGCATCTTGGCATACAACAGCAGCGCGAAGCTTACCATCAATAAAATTGAGCAGACAGGTAATGCTGTCAAGGCTATCGGAAAAGGCTCATTGACCTATCCAGAAAAGATTAAGGCATTCACCGCAGAGCAGCTGAAGAGCGGCGAGGTGGCTTACCTGCTCAACGGAAGCAAATCAGAAGGTGAACTGGTTTGGTATCAGAAACTCGGCACAGATGCTTATCCTGTGCTTGTTGCTGAAGAGGGCAATACTGTATATCATGGATCGTTCACTTGCTGCGATGGAACGGCTTCCTCATATAGCAACAGTACCTCTGAGAATGAATTGGTTCACGTAGCATCTGCCACTTTAACCAGTCCTAAGTTCGATGCCGACAAGCACATCTATCACATGGGCTGCAGCAACGAGAACTGCCCTGAGCATAAGTATGTAGCAGATGTAGATGGTACACTGAATGCTACCAAGGAAGAAGACGGAAAATTCTATGTCGAGGAACTGGCCCTTACCGATGATTCTGCGGTTATCAATACCCAGGCTCAGTTCACGGTGAAGAACCTTCAGTATAGCCGTCAGCTCACTGAGGGACAGAAGGGTTATGTAACACTCTGTCTTCCTTTCGATATCAATGTTGCTAATGTTACTGGTGCAGAGAAATGCTATCCGGTAGGAGATATGATGATTCACATGCCTACAAATGATGCAAGTGTATTGAAATTCGTTCTTATGCTCGATGAGCAGTCAGACATCACGGCTGGCACACCGATGATTGTTAAGCTTGCTGCAGAGAACGCAGCTCAGAAATTGGTTGCAACGGCACAGAATGTAGAGTACAACGCCAACTTCTTTGAAAATCCAACAGCCAAGTCGCTGACTCTGAGAGACTGGGATGGCAAGAGTGGTTTTATGACTATCTGCCATGAACTGACAAATGCCTCAATAGGTGGCGTTTATACTACCACTCCTATGGCAGAAGGAAGCTACAGCTTCCGTGCTGATGGAAAGTTTGGTATCCACACAGGTGATTTGTCTCCTTATCGCATATCTCTGAACGTCCAGCCATCGCAGTCGGCTTCTTCACGTACCATGCTGTTCAGCATCGGTTTGCCAGATGACAGTTCTACCACAGGTATCCGCATCATCAGCTTAGGAGATGGCAAACAGACTGGTTCATCAGCCATCTATACCTTAGAGGGCCAGCGCGTAATGGGAACACCTCGCAAGGGCATCTATATTAAGAATGGAAAGAAATTTAGTGTTAAATAATTAATCAACAAGTAATTATGAAAAAGAAAGAGTATATATCACCTGCAATTCAGGTATTTGAAATGAATACACCTTGCATCCTGGCAGGAAGTGGAGAAGAAACCGGTGGAGGAAGTACCGGAAGTGGAATAACGCAAGAAGAGTGGGATAGTATGGGACCAGGCTTCGGCTCAAATGATCCGAACTACCCAGGTCAGGGAGTGTAATTTTACGCTTCTGATTCTAATATAAGTAAGGGCTGCAGACGGTAACAATACCGTTTGCAGCCCTCGTTGTTTTAATGGATGAAGCATCGAGATGCCATCTTGATTAATCCTGTTTAATCATTCAATACTCAAGTATCTCACCCACCCGCCCTGAAAGGGCGTGTGGGGTAAAACTTGCGAAACTTCAGTTAAAATTTCCAAAGGTAGCTGGGTAGCTGTATCATACTACTGTCAAGCAACTCAAGTGGTTCAGTCAAGCAACTCAAGTGGTTCAATCAAGCAACTCAAGTAGTTCAGTAAGACAATTCAGGTAGTTCAGTCAGCGAGTTCAGACGTCTCAGTTAGCTGATGCAGACGTCTCGATAAGCCTACGGATACGTCTCCGTTAGCTTACGCAGTCATATCTGTTACCCGATGCAGCCATATCTGTAACCCAGCGCAGCCATATCCGTAACCCAGCGCAGCCATATTCGTAACCCGATGCAGCCATATCAGTAACCCGATACAGCCTGTAGTTTCCTATATTTAGTTTACTACCTACTCACTAAAGCTTTTACCCTTACAGGCGCGACATTTCCTTATTGCCACGGCTATCACCGAATGCTTTTATCTCGTATTGGGAGCGGGCGAAAGGATAAAATAGAAAGGTATCTACATGATATTCTATAACCAAATCGAAGAAAAATAGCTCGATTTGGCTATTATATAACCTATTCTTTAGCCAAATCGAGTTAAAATTCATCGATTTGGCTAAAGAATCCTTGTTTTCCTCGGATATGCGCATTCGTAATCGTATGGCTGATTTCGTGGCAGAAACAGGGATAAAATGTGGCATTATCCCAACGATGATTACTACTTTTGGCGTACGCCTTACACAGTATGCGGCCTTGGCTCAAGTACAAATCACAATGGACGACCTGTTCACTTGATTTTGGGCTAATAACCACGTTTTATCTGAAGGGCTTGTAATGACCTTTGTCGGCGAAGGCAAGCATCTCCTTGTCGCCACGGCTATCACCGAATGCTTCTATCTCGTATTGGGAGCGGTCGAAAGAAGCGGTGGATGCAGGAGAGGAGGTGGATGCTGGAGAGAAGGTGGATGTGGGTGCTGAAAGTGCCTCTGTGATGCGATGCACCTTCTCTGCTCCATAACAGTTGTTGCTCTTGAACTTGCCGGTAAGTCTGCCGTCAATCACTTCTATCTGGGTGCCTAAAACCCTGACTCCATCCAGGCCGCGAACTTTAAAGAACGGGCGGACCCAATTGTCGATGCTGGCACTCACGATGAAAACCTGAGCACCTGCAACCAGGGCTTCGTGTACCAGCGTAACACCTTTGGGGCGCAACAGATGCTGGTATTCTTCGGCAAAATCGCGGCAGAGCGCATCAAACTTCTCGATACGCATGCCGGCAAAAAGATGGGCAAAGATGAGTTGCTTCGCCTTCCAGTTGGGAAAGAGATGCAACTTCATCAGTACCAGGAGCGGACTGTACATCAGGAAAAACATCAGAAAACGGCCGGTACCCTTGGCATATCTGATGAATTCCAGCAGGGTATCGCTTGTTGTCAGCGTTCCGTCGAAATCGAAACAATATAATTTTTTCTTCATTTTCTTATACGATATAAATAAGGATCAGGAAGGAGAGCAACCAGGCGAGCACGATAAACTGGGTGATGCGGTCGCGCAGGATAATCTTCGTAGGGTCACCACTCTTCTGGTCTACCACAGCTATCTGGATGTATCTCAGCAAACCAACCAGCACAAAGACACTCGTAAGATAGAGATAATCAGTATGGAAATTCTCGATAACCTCCGGACTCACCGTATACATGATGTAACATACCAGGGTTACGGAAGCCGTAATCGTGATAGCCTGGTTGATGAAGGTGAGGTTGTAGCGGATGGTATTCTTGCGGGGAGCCTCGCCCGTCTTCTCCATGCGCAGCACATCATCGCGGCGCTTGGCAAAACTCATGAAGAGGGTGATGAGGAAGGTCATCAGCACAATCCACTTACTGAGTACGATGCCCGTAGCTACACCACCTGCCAGCAGACGGAGTACGAAACCGAAAGCCACGATACACACATCGATGATGGCATATTGCTTGAATTTGGCGCAGTAGCCGAGATTCAGAAGCCAATAGAAGATGATGATTCCCATCGTCTCCCATGATTCGAGCAGGCTGCATATACCCATAGAGAGGGCAAACATCAGGAACATCAGTCCGTATGCCTGCTTGATGCTGACCGCTCCCGATGCTATCGGACGATGGCACTTGACCGGGTGGCGGCGGTCGGCCTCCACATCATAGATATCGTTGAAACAATAGATGCTCGATGCGGCAAAACTGTAGGCGAAGAAAGTAATCAGACCCGCCAGCAGAGCATCTGTATGCAACAGGGCGCCGCCAAAGAACAGCGGTAAGAAGATAAAGCCATTCTTGATCCATTGCTTCGGGCGAACCAGTCGCAGCAGCGCAGCAAACCCTTTACTGTCTTCCAATTTATTCTCGTTCATAAAACTCCAATTTTCTTAATAAATAAACTCCTTTTTACTTGATAAACTTAGCTAACTCTTTAGAAATCCATCCGGCTATCTTGCTCAGAATCCATGCTGCAGGCAGGGTGATGCCTATGCAGAGGAAGAAGGTAGGCCAATAGCCCATGTGATGAGGCTCTATGTATTTCAGCACGAAGTGGATATGGAGCAGATAACACTCCAGGCTCAGCGCTCCCACAAACATGAAACCCCTGTTAAACCAGCCCGGTGTGCGGCGGAAGATGCGGTTCAGCAGCAAGATGCTGGTGATGGTGAGCGGGATATAGAGCATGCGTTCGAGGAAGAGCGGAAACATGCCGTGCTTCTCCTGTTCCAGGAAGATGCTCGCCAGCAGCGTCATCAGGAACATGAGCCATATCATCCATATCGAAGCGCCGTCAAGCGTCTGTTTCCGTCTTACCATCTCACCCATGTTGATGCCGATGAAGAAGATAGGCACGCGGCTCCAGAAAATCTCCAGATGTCCTACTGCCTGATGTATCGGGGTGACATATTGTACCAGGATGCACCACATGATCATCACCACCGGAAGCCAGCGGTAGATAGGATGGCGCCTGATGAGTTCCATATAGGCAGGTGCAAAGATATAGAGCATCATCGTTGCCGGGATGTACCAGAAGTTGAGTTCATCATGCAGCCAGAATCCCCAGTTGATGGTTATCTCGCCAAAGAGATTGATCCAGTTCCAGGTGCTTCCGCCCTGGAAAGCCGGGATATAGAAGAGGCAGGCTATGATGAGCCAGGTAGGGTAGATGCGCAGATAACGGCGGATGAAGAAATGCTTGGCAGAAGGATTCTTCATCCACGAGAACCAGAGACCTATTCCGCTGAGAAAGAGGAACATGTCTACACCGACATTGCCCATTCTGCGAAGCCCGAAAAAGGCATCTTCTCTAGGCAATGCTACATGAAAGAGGATGATGAACAGCATGGCTGCTCCCATCAACTCGCCGCGAAACCGGCTGATATTCGCCAGTTCTATATCTTTAATCTTCCAATTCATGCTGGTTTTTCTTTTTTATTTATTATGGGGGGACAGGCGATGGAATCGCCTGGAACGGGGGCGCGCTTGCTTTTTCCTTTGTCCTTCCTTCTTCCTATTGAAGAGAGGGTTAGGGCTTCGGGTTTGGAATCTTCTTCATCAATTGGGTGAAGAGCCATGCCAGGCAGATGCTTGATATGATGTAGAGGAGCAGGCCGGCATAGATGTCGCCCTGACGGCTGATAGGGATGAATATCTTGCGGGTGATAGGGTGGCATACGAAGAGGGCGGCGGAGATGCTGCCCATCCACTCTAATACCTTATATAAGCCTGATAACCAGCTGATATTCTGAAGAAGGTCGGCTACCAATACGCTCAGCAGACAGAAGAAGAAAGGCACGAAGGTCCAACCAACCATGCTGCCGCTCAGACTGTAGATAAGCGACAGACAGAAGATGCAGCCAAAGAAGTTGGTGATAGGCGAATGGAACGTCATGAGTATCTTTTCGCCATAGCGGGCATAGAGGATGCCCAGACCGAATGGCAGCATGCCGCCCATAAAGTTGTAGCGGTAGCGGTTCATCACTTCACTCTCAGGATTGTCAAAGCCCAGGAGAAGCTGGATGCCGATGCAGATGACCATCAATCCTACGGTCCATCCCCAATGGCGACGATAGAGCAGCAGACGATAGACGATGTAGAGTTGCAGCATCAGACCGAAGAACCAGTACGGCCCCGGCCAGATGATTCTGTCGGGATTCTCCAGCACATTGTTGAACATGCCCAACATCGATATGATATCCAGTACCTGATAGTGGTGAGGACCCTGCGTGATGTAGTCAACCATCGTGAATGCCACGAAACCTACTATCATCATCTTGAAGAGTTTCAGATAGTGATAGCGGATAAAGTGGAGCGGTTCGCGCCAGTTGATGCTTCCTGTAAGCTTCTTGCCCGATATGCTGTACATTCTGGTCTGCTGTTCGGTAGAGAGATGAGGTTTTGCCTCATATTTCATTACCAGTCCGTAAGCACTCAGGAAGAGGAATACGGGCACACCGTAATGGCCGAAGAACGAGAGCAGATGTACAGGCAGGTTGAGGTCCATACTGACCATCACCTGGTTCAGCCAGTCAACATTGTG
>CAKPWR010000065.1 GCA_934196725.1 uncultured Prevotella sp. | reverse complement strand
TCACACAAGGTTGTTGAGTTGATCAAGATCATGAAGAAGCACAACGGTTAATTCGTTGCCTCTTAACGATTAAGAAAATATTGCCGCCTAGCATTTTTAATGCTGGGCGGCATTTTTTTTGCTTTTTATTTTGTGATTTCAAGTATTTGTCTTAACTTTGTAGCATGAAACATAAGATGATAACCATATTAGGTCCTACAGCGAGCGGAAAGACGAGTCTTGCTGCCGCCCTTGCAGCCAAGATAGACAGCTTGGATGCTGCTTCTTGGGGTGGTAATACCAAGGGTGCTGAGATAATCAGTGCTGATAGCAGGCAGGTGTACCGGGGCATGGATATTGGTACTGGAAAAGACCTGGCTGATTATACGGTTGATGGTAAGTTGATACCTTATCATCTGATTGATATCTGTGAGCCGGGAACGAAATATAACCTCTTTGAATACCAGCAAGACTTCTATGATGCTTATCTGGATATTCAGAAAAGGGGAGTGTTGCCGATATTGTGTGGAGGCACAGGACTTTATATTGAGTCGGTATTGAAAGGTTATCATCTTTCCCCGGTTCCTCAGAATCAGGAACTTAGAGGTAGGTTGGCTGATAAAAGCCTGGATGAACTGACTGTGATGTTGAAGGAATTGAAGGCTAAGACTGGCTCAAATATGCACAATCGCACAGATGTGGATACAGCACAGCGTGCCATCCGTGCCATCGAGATAGAGACTTATAATCTGGAGCATCCGATGCCCGAACGTGAACTTCCGGCTGTGGATTCGCTCGTCATTGGTGTCAGCATTGACCGTGATGCAAGAAGGGAGAAGATTACCCGAAGACTGAAACAGCGACTGAAGGAGGGAATGGTTGATGAAATCAAAGGTTTGCTGGATAGGGGAATTCCTGCAGAAAATCTGATTTATTATGGATTGGAATATAAGTTTATCACGGAGTATGTGATAGGAAAGACCAGCTATGATGAGATGTTCCGCGGTCTGGAAATAGCCATTCATCAGTTTGCAAAGCGCCAGATGACCTGGTTCAGAGGTATGGAGCGACGAGGATTCACCATTCACTGGATTGATGCCTTGCAGCCGATGGAGAAAAAGGTGGAGGCTGTTTTGGAGCTGATGAGGAGCTAAGGGGAAGCCTGGATGCTGGCTAGGGATGGCATCCGATGGAATCGGATGCAACGGTGGCTAGGGTTTTTAAGACGGTGGCTAGGGTTTTTAAGACGGTGGCTAGGCTTTTGAGGTAATATTATTCAACTTTCAAATTACAAAGAAGAGACAATGATAAACGAGAATAAATGGGGGTTGCTTTACTGCCCACGAGGTGGCTGGAGAAGCAATAAGCGCTGGGAAAAGATAGAAAAGGTGCTCAAGGCACAAAATATAGATTATGACTTTGTGCAGAGTGAAAATCAGAAGAGCGTAGAGCGACTGATTAAGATGTTTGTCAACAATGGCTATAAGACAATAGTTATTGTGGGCGGAGATTCTGCGCTCAATGATGCCGTCAATTGTTTGATGCAGATGAATGCTGAGGAGCGTGAACAGGTGGCACTGGGGGTAATTCCTAACGGGTTGATGAATGATTTCGCTCATTTCTGGGGATTCAGTGACAGCGATATTGAAAAAACGGTGGCGTCACTTAAGGCAAGAAGAATCAGAAAGATAGATCTTGGATGCATCCGTTATACGAATAAGAAAGGAGAGAAATGCAGACGCTATTTCCTCAACTGCATTAATATTGGTTTGATTGCTGCCATCATGAACCTGAGAAGGAAAACTCATCACATGTTTGGCTCCCGTACCTTGTCGTTCCTGTGCTCTTTTATCCTGATGATTTTCCAGCGTCTGGATTATAAAATGCATATTAAAATCAATTCAGATGTCATCAAGCGCAGGGTAATGACCATGTGTATCGGTAATGCAACGGGTTACGGACAGACTCCTAATGCTGTGCCTTATAATGGCTTGCTGGATGTTTCTGTGGTTTATCATCCACAGATGACGCAACTTTTCGAGGGTATTTACCTCTTTGTAAAGGGCAAGTTCCTGAATCATAAGAGTGTGCATCCTTACCGTACCCGAGAGGTGGAGGTTTCATCCAATGCCCTGATTGGTATTGATGGCAGATTGATGAATACACCAGTAGGACCTTACCAGATTACCGTTATTCAGGAAGTTGTCAATTTCCTGATTCCTGCGTAGTTGGAAGGTTGTGAATAGCTTAACTGTATACGCTTTGAGAGGACAACAGCTTTCATTATGTATGATGCTTTTGCCCTTTCAAGGCGTATTGTGTTTTTTACCCCCTTTCTGCAATGTTCTTCAGTTCTTCCTCATTCAGAATCTTTATTTTTCTTACGTTCGTACTGATAAGACCTTCTGTAACGAAAGAAGATAGGGTGCGAATGCAATTGCTTGTTGTCATATTGGCAATATTGGCTAAATCTTCACGACTCAGACTGCAATCCAAGGTGCAACCGTCTTTTGCCAATCCATAAGAATCCAATAAGAAGAGAAGAGCTTCGGCAAGGCGGGCACGGATGTGCTTCTGTGTGAGATTGACTGTGCGATCGTCTGATTTGCCGATTTCAATACTCAGATATTTGAGGAAATAAAAGCCGATGTTGTAACTGCTCTGCAACATCTTCATCAGAACGGTCATAGGAAAGTGAGCCACGACACAATTGTCTAAGGCCATAGCTGCAGTCCTATAAGCTTCGTTGGCAAAATAGGCACGGAATCCCAGGAATTCACTGGGTTTGATCACGCGGATAATCTGGCTTTTTCCGTTGATGCCATCCTTGTAAATCTTCACCTTTCCCGAAAGCAGGCACATGGCGTCTTTTGGAATAGTGCCATTTTCATAGATGATTTCACCCTTCTTGTATTTGGTAATTTGTATGTGTGTTTTCAGCATCGCGAGCAGTTCGCCCTCGATGCCGCCCCACAAGTTTGCCACTTCTTTTGCTGCACTATCCGTATTCCAAATCTTATTTTTTGCCATTATCCTTCTAGTTCGTTTTGCTCATATTGGTTAAAACTGTGTGCAAAAGTACATAAAAAAATCCACATAAATGAAAAAAAAGAGCAAAAAATATGTTCTATAACATATAAAATGAAGATTTTAAGAAAATGTCATGCTTTTTCCTTTGCAATACCATTATTTTTTCTTACCTTTGAATGCAAAATAAATTAAAGTCAATAATAATAAACCTTAATATAGATCTATGAGTTATCTAAAATTCGAAAAGGCCCTAATGACTAACTTACAAGAGTCATTGCCAAAGGAGTTGTTAAGAACAAACCGCTCGGGTGCTTATTCGTGCTCAACGATTGTAGACTGTAATACGCGAAAGTATCACGGATTGCTTGTCGTTCCGGTTCCAGAACTGGACGATGAGAATCATGTGCTCTTAAGTTCGCTCGATGTTACGGTGATTCAGCATGGCGCTGAATTCAATCTCGGTCTGCACAAGTACCAAGGCAATAATTTTAGTCCGCTCGGCCATAAGTACATTCGTGAATTTGATTGCGATAAGGTGCCTACTACACTTTACCGCGTGGGTGGTGTTATCCTCAAGAAAGAGGTCGTTTTCCAGCATTATGAGAATCGTATTCTGATTCGTTATACTTTGGTAGACGGACATTCTGCCACCACGCTTCGTTTCCGTCCATTCTTGGCTTTCCGTAGCGTTCGCCAGTTTACTCATGAGAATTCAACAGCTTCTCGTGACTATTCTGCTGTAGATAACGGAATCAAGACTTGCATGTATGCAGGTTATCCTGACCTTTATATGCAGTTCTCTAAGAAGAACGAGTTTAAATTCTGCCCAGACTGGTATCGTGGAGTAGAATATCCAAAGGAGCAGGAGAGAGGTTATGCTTCTAATGAAGACCTCTATGTTCCAGGATATTTCGAAATGGGTATCAAGAAGGGCGAGACTATCGTCTTTTCTGCAGCTACTTCAGAAATCAAGACAAGTAGCTTGAAGAAACTTTTTGACACAGAGGTTGACGAGCGTTCGCCTCGCGACAACTTCTTCCATTGCCTGGTAAATGCAGCTCATCAGTTCCATCGTCGTGAGAAGAATGATGACCGCTATATCCTTGCCGGTTATCCATGGTTCAAGTGCCGTGCCCGTGACACGTTCATTTCTCTTCCTGGTCTTACGCTCTCTATTGAGGAGAACGATTACTTTGAATTGGTCATGAAGACTGCCATGCGCGGATACTATGAGTTTATGGAGGGTAAGCCTCTTACTGCTCATATTACTGAGATTGAGCAGCCTGACGTGCCACTTTGGGCAGTCTGGGCTTTGCAGCAGTATGCCAAGGAAACCTCTAAGGAAGAGTGCTATAAGAAGTATGGCCAGTTTATCAAGGATGTGATTCGTTTCATCCAGGGTAACAAGCATCCTAACCTGGAATTGAAGGAGAACGGCTTGCTCTATACCAATGGAAGAGACAAGGCTGTTACCTGGATGAATTCTACTGCTAATGGTCGTCCAGTGGTTCCTCGTACCGGATATATTGTTGAGTTTAATGCTCTGTGGTATAATGCATTGTGCTTCTGTGCTTCTTTGGCAGGCGCAGTAGGTGAGGAGGCAGATCAGCAGGAATTGCTGGCTCAGGCAGAGATTACCAAGAAGTCGTTTGTGGATACATTCCTCAATGAATATGGCTATCTTTACGATTATGTAGATGGCAATATGATGGATTGGAGTGTTCGTCCAAACATGATCTTCCCTGTAGCCTTCGACTATTCACCATTGTCTCAGGACCAGAAGAAGAAGGTACTTGATATCTGTACCCGTGAACTCCTGACTCCTAAGGGATTGCGTTCGCTTTCTCCAAAGAGCGGTGGCTATAATCCTATCTATGTAGGACCTCAGACCCAGCGCGACTATGCTTACCATCAGGGTACAGCTTGGCCATGGCTTTGCGGCTTCTATATGGAGGCGAGTCTGAAACTCTATAAGCGTACACGCTTGAGCTTCGTAGAGCGTCAGATGGTAGGTTTCGAAGACGAGATGTCTTATCATTGTCTTGGTACTATCAGCGAACTCTTCGATGGCAATCCACCATTCTCAGGTCGTGGAGCCACCTCTTTTGCCATGAATGTGGCAGAGATTCTCCGTGCGCTTGAATTACTAGAAAAATATCAATATTAATATAAGGAGGACGCTATATGAAAGTATTAATGTTTGGATGGGAGTATCCTCCTCACGTATTTGGTGGCTTGGCTACTGCCAACTTTGGTATCTCTCAGGGCTTGCATGCTCAGGGTGATGTCGATATTACATTGTGTCTGCCTCATCCTTTTGGTGATGAGGACCGCAGTGCATGTAAGATTGTGGCTATGAACAGTGTGCCTATTGCCTGGCGTGATGTAAATCACGACTATGTGCAACAGCGCGTAGGCAACATTATGGATCCTGATGACTATTTCCGCTACCGTGACCACATCTATGCAGACTTTAATTATATGAACGTGAACGACCTCGGCTGTATGGACTTTGCCGGTGGTTATCCATCTAATCTCCACGACGAGATCAACAACTACAGCATCATTGCAGGAGTTGTAGCCCGTAGCGAAGAATTTGATATTATCCATGCCCACGACTGGTTGACCTTCCCGGCTGGTATTCATGCCAAGCGAGTGAGTGGCAAGCCATTGTGCATTCACGTACATGCTACCGATTTCGACCGCAGCCGTGGTAAGGTTAATCCTACCGTATATTCTATCGAGAAAGACGGTATGGACAATGCCGATTGTATCATGTGTGTATCTGAGTTGACTCGTCAGACCGTTATTCATCAGTATCACCAGGATCCCCGCAAGTGCTTCGCCATGCATAATGCCGTATATCCATTGAAGCAGGAGTGGCAAGACATTCCACGCCCTAATCATAAGGGTAAGGAGAAGGTGGTAACCTTCCTGGGCCGTCTCACCATGCAGAAGGGTCCTGAGTATTTCGTAGAAGCAGCCAATATGGTATTACACCGTACCCGCAACGTGCGTTTCTGCATGGCAGGTTCGGGTGATATGATGGACCAGATGATTTATCTGGCAGCAGAGCGCGGCATTGCCGACCGTTTCCACTTCCCAGGCTTCATGCGTGGCAAGCAGGTATACGAATGTCTCAAGGATAGTGATGTCTATGTCATGCCATCTGTGAGTGAGCCTTTCGGAATTTCTCCTCTGGAGGCGATGCAGTGTGGTACACCTACTATCATCTCTAAGCAGAGTGGTTGTGGAGAAATCCTTACCAACTGTATCAAGGTTGATTACTGGGATATTCATGCCCTAGCCGATGCCATCTACAGCATCTGCCACAACGAGAGTCTGTTCGACTATCTCTCAGAGGAAGGCAAGAAGGAAGTAGACCAGATTACCTGGGAGAAAGTGGGAGCCCGCATCAAAGACCTCTATCTCAAGACATTGGGATGGAAGTAATGTTGAATGTTAAATGTTAAAGGGCTAATCATAAAGTTCAAAGTTCAAAAATTAAAGTTCAAAGTATGAAAACAATTTGTTTATATTTCGAGATACATCAGATTACCCATCTGAAACGCTACCGCTTCTTCGATATCGGTACCGATCATTACTACTATGATGATTATGAGAATGATCGTAGCATCAACGAAATCGCTGAGCGTTCATATATGCCAGCCTTGAATGCCATTCAGGAGATGATTGAGAAGAATGGTAAGTCTTTCAAGGTGGCTTTCTCACTCTCTGGTGTGGGTATGGAGCAGTTGGAGTTCCATGCTCCTCAGGTGATGGAAAAGTTGCAGGAGTTGAATAACACTGGTTGCGTGGAATTCCTCGCAGAGCCTTATTCTCACGGTCTTGCTTCATTGGTTAATGAGGCTAGCTTCAAGGATGAGGTGAAGCGCCAGTGCACTAAGATCAAAGAGTGTTTCGGCAAGGAACCTACCGTACTCCGCAACTCTTCTCTTATCTATAGTGACGAGATTGGTGCTCAGGTAGCTGATATGGGCTTCACGGGTATGTTGACCGAGGGTGCTAGGCACGTATTGGGTTGGAAGTCTCCACACTATGTTTATCATTGTGCCATGAACCCTAAGTTGAAGCTTTTGCTTCGCGATGTTCGTCTGAGCGATGATATTTCTCTGCGTTTCAGCAACAGTGATTGGGAAGGCTATCCACTCTTTGCAGACAACTACATGAACCAGATTGCTGCTTTGCCAGAAGAGGAGCAGGTTATCAATATCTTCATGGAGCTTTCTGCTCTGGGTATTGCCCAGCCTTTGTCCAGCAATATTCTCGAGTTCCTGAAGGCGCTTCCACAGTGTGCTAAGGACCGTGGCATTACCTTCTCTACTCCTACTGAGATTTGCCAGAAGATGAAGTCTGTAGGCGAGATTAATGTACCAGATACATTGAGTTGGGTAGATGAGGAGCGTGACGTCAGCTCATGGCTCGGTAATCCAATGCAGCGTGAGGCTTTCAACAAGCTCTATAGCGTAGCCGACCGTGTTCGCATTGCCAACGATCCTCGTATCAATCAGGACTGGGATTATCTTCAGGCTAGCAACAACTTCCGTTTCATGACTACCAAGCCAAGTAACGTAGGTTTGGACCGCGGTATTTACTCTAGTCCTTTCGATGCTTTCACCAACTATATGAACATTCTTGGCGACTTCATCACTCGCGTCAACAACCTTTATCCTGCTGAGGTAGATAATGAGCAGCTTGAGAGTCTTCTCACTACCATTACCAACCAGGACGAGGAGATTGAGATGAGAGACAAGGAGATTACCCGTCTTCAGGCTAAGATTGAGAAGATTGAGAAGGAAGTAGTAAAACTCCGTGGTGAGAAGCCTGCTGCAGCCAAGAAGCCAGCAGCCAAGAAGGCTCCTGCTGCCAAAAAGCCAGCTGCTGCTAAGAAAACAGCAGCCAAGAAGAATGAAGCTAAGCCAGAATAAACATTATTCTATTTTAAATAAATAAAGCCCAGGGGAATATCCTCTGGGCTTTTTTGTGGTTATTTTTCAAAGTGAATCCAGTCGATGTCTAAGAAGGCGGCATCGTTCTTCTTGGCTGTGCGGGTATTGAAGAAACCGAGCTTGGCTCCAATCCATTTGCCTTCGCGCATGGTGAATGGATTGCCAATTGGGGTAAACTTCTTGCCGTCCAGACTGTAGCTCCATTCGGCAATGCCCTGTATCTGATTTGCGATGCCCTTGCTATGAACCTTCACACGGAGCCATACGTCCTGAGTGGCGATGCGGGATGCAGGAACATCATCTACCGCATATTTCACGGTGTAAGGCTGTGGAAGTTTGCTGGTCTTGATAGCTACCTGCTTCAATACCTTCTCAGCCTTTCCTTTGTCAGCTTTCTCACAAGTTACATATTGCAATACAACACCTTCTTCCTTGGTGTCAACAAACTTGAGGGCAGCATAGTCCATTCCCTGCATGATCATGCCGGCACTTTCGCCCAGCACCTTATCTTTCTCCTTGTAAGCCTCGGTGCGGTTAGGTATGAACTTCACCTTGGCTGTGGCTGTAAAGTTCTCGGTTGGAACCTTCTGGAGCAGGAGGTTAGGAAGGTCGTAAAGATTCTTGGCACCTTCAATCTGTTCTACACCATACAGGCGCAACTTAGACTTCTTGGCATCGCAGAAGTACCAGTAGTGACTGTAAGGACCGTTCCACTGCCATTGCAGACCGAGGTCTATGCTGTTGAAATCATCCGATTCCTTAGGCTGGAAGTTTCCGCTTGATGGCAGGTTTGGCTTCTTCCATTGCTGAACTGGATCTCCGCATCCGTCACCATCCTTGTCGTCTCCGATAACGAGCCAGTCGTTCACCCATTTGGCTGGTTGCAGATGAACTACACGTCCGTAGGCGTGCTTATCCTGGAAGTGGAGGAACCAGTCTTCACCATTCTGGGTATCTACCCATGCACCCTGGTGAGGGCCGTTTACCTTCTTGTTCTTTCCTTGTGCCATACCTACATATTCCTCGTAAGGACCAAATGGATTCTTGGAACGCAGTTCTACCTGCCAGCCATACTTCACTCCGCCCGCAGGACTCATGATGTAATAATAGCCGTTGCGCTTGTAGAACTTGGTACCTTCTATCGTAGGCTGATCTTCATGACCATCATATACGATGCGTGAAGGACCGATAACCTTGGTTCCGTCTGGAGACATCGGAGCTACGAAGAGTACCGACTTGATACCGGCTCTTGAACCGGCGCATCCATGTGAAAGATATGCCTTGCCGTCTTCATCCCAGAGGGGACAGCAGTCGATCATACCTTTTCCCTTCATCACCCAGGTGATAGGCTCCCAAGGACCGCGTGGATCTTGCGTCTTGGTCATGAAGAGGCCCTGGTCAGGATCGCCGCAGTAGATGTAGAACCATCCGTCATGATAGCGGATTGATGGTGCCCACACGTAGTTACCATGCTGAACCTTCTTGCGCCAATCCAGTTCGGTACCCTGGTATTCAGGCAAAACCGGATAGTCATCGAGTAGGGCAGCACCTATAATCTCCCAGTTTACCAGGTCGGTGCTGTGCAGAATCTGCAAGCCTGGGAAACACTGGAAAGAAGAGGATGTCATATAGTAGTCATTGCCCACACGGCATACGTCAGGGTCTGAGTAGTCGGCGTCAATAACCGGGTTGCGGTACATTCCGTTCTTCAGGTTCGGATTCCATGTCTTGGATACCGCTTTCTGGGCATTCACGCTCAGTGCAGAGAGCGGAGAACTCAATGCGATGGTGGCGAGAATGCATAGGAGTGAATGAGATTTTATTTTCATTGTTACCGATGTTTAAATGAATTATTTAGCTACGTATTTCTTGTTGTTGTAGATGTAGATGCCTTTTTTGAGACCTTGCAGATCTTCAGCCTTGGCATTGGTTTTCATCATGCGACCGCTCAAGTCGTAAACATTATTGTTGGCTACCTTGGCGGTTAAAACAACATTGCTGATACCGGAACTTGTTACTTTTACGCCTTTCAGTGTGATAATCCAAGCAGCTTGTGCTCCTTGTGGTGTGAAGGTAAGAGCACCTGTAACAGGAGTATCCAGAGTAATATCAAACTTTGTGCTCGTATTCGTTTGGGTTGTACGGCTAGGGAATACGTATTTGTCGCTGGCAAAGGTTGTTCCGTTCAGTTCGCCGAGATAGCAGGTTTTGTTGTCTTCATTGGCATATCCTGCAAATGTAGCCGATGTAATGGTAATATTCTCAGGCAAGTTGATGGTAAACTGTATGCCCTTGCTATACTTGATGGTATTGTTTTTAGCTGTAGCGTAACCCTTGCTGCTTTCTATGCTGCAACCGTTATTGAACGTCCATGGAGATGAATCTGCGGCTGAAGAAGTGCTGGTTGATGCATCCAGAATATAGCTTACTTCTGTTGTCTCACCTGGGTTTGGAGTGGGATTTGTACCAGCCCCTGTAGCATCACATTGGTCATCTACTGTAGAATCGTACTGGCGAATCCAGATTTTGCCAGACTGGCATGTAATCTTAGAGTTGTTCTTGAACACGAGATTATCTACGAAGCGGATGTCGATACCCTTCTTTGCCGAAATCTGCGCATTGTCGAGTGTTACGTTCTTGATGTGGCTCTCAGGGCGGCCAATCAGGAAGATAGCGTAGCCATCACAAACATCTGTTGTCTTCACGTTCTGGAGCAGGATGCCATTGTATGTTGGGGTTGTGCCGTCCAGTGCTCTTGCGTTAGCCTTGTCTACGGCAGGATCGCTGTTGTAGTTCTTGTCGTAGTAGCAGTCGATAGAGAATGGGTTCTTTACCTTAGTCATGGTGAAGTTGGTGAACTTCCAGTCCTCCTCGCCACTACCACGCAGTGTACCGTCACTGTTGATACCCGTCTTCATGCGGATACCGGCAGTTGTACCATTCATGGTGATATTGTCGAACCATACATGCTTGATGTCCTTGGTGTAGCTGCCGATAGAAGCTCCGTGTCCTGTACCGAAGTTGCAGTTCCATACATGGATATACTGTGCATCGTTATCGCAGACTACGTTATCATCACCAGTACTGATATTGCAGTTATAGATGTTCATGTGATGACCCCAGATAGAGATTCCGTCTGTGTTGTGAGAAGGCTGTTCTGTCTTGGTTTCTGAAGAAGGGTTATAGATGGTAACGTCATGTACTGTACCATTGTTTGCACCATTGCTGTTACTCAAGGTAATGTTGACACCCGGAGTATTCTGAACCTTGAGATTGCGGATTAGGAATCGGCTGCCTTTCTCGAAACGGATCATAGCTCCAGGATTGAAAGTCTCCTTGTTGTCGCGTGCTTGCCACCAGCGGGTTCCCTGTCCGTCGATGATGGAAGTCTCACCTTCGCCCTCAATAACAATGTCGCTTTGGTTCTTGTTCTTGCAACCGATAAAGAGCGTTTTGTTGTTAGGCGCCTTACCATATTCCACGAGCTTCAAGGTTGCTCCTGCACAAAGGTGGAGAACGGTTTTTGACTTGATGCTGAGTACCTCGGTCTTGCTGGTCATCTGGTCTTGGCTACCAAACATCCATGTGCCGGCAGGAATCACGACCATACCACCAGTAGAAGGAACAGCATCAAGAGCTTTCTGGATAGCCTTGGTGTTGTCTGCAGCAGAGGTAGATGCACCATAATCCTTGATGTTAAACGTATTTGCCGAAGTGATGGCAGGCAACTGTGGCAGTTTTACAGCAGTCCATCCTTCAGGAGTGTTCTGGGCATTCTGCTCAGCTGTAATACCTGCAAATGTTTGTGCCTTAGCAAAGAAAGGCACAGCCATGAGTGCTGTTAGCACGATAGTTTTAATCATTTTTCTTCTCATAATTTTTAGGCTAATTATCTTTTTCGGCAAAGTTAATACTTTTCTGCCGATTACTAATGTTTTTATAATATAAAATATACGAAAACGATTACGCCCCAGTTTGCTGGTACGCTATAAAAAAAGTGCAATGCTTTAAAACATTGCACTTCTCTTAAATTTATATCTAGACTTTAATCTCTATCGATTAATCCTCTACTACGTACCAGCGTGGGTCACCTGCCTTTTCCTTCAAGGTACCTGCCTTGATGGTGAAGTTACCGTTAGCTGGGTCGGTGAACAACTGGGTAGAGCTGAACTCTGTATCATTCACACCCTTAATCACCTTGAAGAAGTCTGTTGTTCTGAAACTGTTGGCTACAGTAGCAGGAGTCTTGCTTCTGATGTTCTTGTTGGTAGCCTCATCAGCACTCTTACCGAAGATACAGTTCTCAATCAGGAAGGTATTTGGTCCGAATGAGTCTGTGTTGAAGTCTACGAAGTACTGACCGTTACCATTACAGTTGTAGAAAGTACTGTTCTTGATGGTGATGTCCTGCATGTCTGTCTTCTTGCTGAAGATGAATACCTTACCAGTTACACAGATTCCGTTGAATGTACATCCGTCAATCTCTACGTTGTCGAGATGACCAGCACCGCTTCCAGCATCAACGTGGATGAAACCATAACCAGCGCAGAGGTTGGTGAAGATACTGTTCTTCAAAGTCAGCTTGCCGATAGACTTGGCATCTTTTCCCTGGATACGGAAGAATGATGTCTTTACGTTGCTAACCTCGCAATCCTCCAAAGTGAACTCGCTTACAGTACAAGCCTTGCTCTGGTTGATGAAGTAGCCTGCACCGTTTTCTTCCAACTTCACGTTCTGGAACTTGATGTAAGCATGAGAACCTGCAATATCAAAGTTCTTGTCGAGTGTGATGGTTGGAGTCTCGCCACCAGCCAAACCGAAGAATGTAACAGACATTCCGTCTGGGATGGTTACGTTGGTCTTGCCACCGTCTGAGTCATTTGTTCCGTAGAGAGCTACCTTAGCACCAGCAGGAATACCGATGGTTGCGCTATAGTTGGTCTCGTTGCCTGCTGCAGCCTTAGCCTTTTCTGCAATCTCGTCAATAAGATCCTGTGAGATGACAGTTACATCGCTGGCAAGTGAATACTTGAAGTTGGCTGATGGCATAGCGGCTGGTGTGGTGAACTGCAACTGTCCACGTTTTACGTCATTGTTGTACAATGTTACGACGTAACTGGTTGTTGGCTTCACATTCTTGTAGGTTACTTTACCGGCAGCAATCTCTTCTGCTGTCAATTCATGCTTGCTTTTATCTTCAGGGTTTGCAGCGTTGACAATAGTGATATGGGTTACAGTTGCACCTGGAGTCCAAGAGAAGTTTACGTGGTCTTCAAAGAGGTCGGCTGCTGTAAGCTGGTTGAACAACTGCTCTGCCTTGGTCTTGAAAGATGATCCATCCTTATAGTAAACCCACTTAGACTCATTGCTTGTTGAAGACATAGCCTTTACACGCATGTAGTACTTGCTGTCGCCATCGAGACCAGAGAGAACTACAGGAGAAGAAGTCAACGACTTATCTTCACCGAACTTGATGATGTTAGCATTCTCAACACCCTCGTAAAGAGAGTCCTTGCTTACCTCGAATACATAATACTCTGGTGCAGGAACTGTTTTTGAAGTGAAGGCAGAGAATGTAACTGTTGCTGATGTTTCGGCAGTTTCAACGGTGATTTTGTCACCGTTGAGACCGAACAATCTTGACAGGCTGCCATCTAC
>CAKPWR010000064.1 GCA_934196725.1 uncultured Prevotella sp. | reverse complement strand
GCCGACAAATGCTGCTATTCTACCAAATATTTCGGTGAATTGGTCAAGACCGAGACTGGCAAAACCGCCAAGAGTATGATCAACGACCGATTGCTTACGGCTTCCCGCCAACTGCTTACAGATGAAACCCTCAGCATAACGCAAGTAAGCCAGCGCCTCGGCTTTGAATATCCGCAGCACTTCATCCGCTTTTTCAAGGCGCAGACGGGCAAGACACCAAGCGAATATCGCAAGACTGCATAAATACAAGGAAGCATGTTTTGATAGAAACGGAATAACGGTAATGTCTTCCGAAAACCAGGTATAAGCTCTTTAGAGAAATGTACGTATCTTTGCACCAGTTTTTAATCATCAAACAAAAAGGTTTAATATGAAAAGATTGGTTTTGCACATTTACATCATGTTCATGGCGCTGACAGCTATGGCTTGCCAAAGCAATGAGGTAGAAGCTACGCCATCTGACAAATCAGCAAACACAATGAACATTACAATTAATGGAAAGACGGTTTCGTGCCAGCTCGTCGACAATTCATCAACAAGAGCACTTCTGGCACAGTTGGAAAAGGGAGACATCACCTATGAGGCTGATGACTATGGCAACTTCGAGAAAGTGGGCTACATAGGTTTCAGCCTGCCACAAAACAACGAGAGTATCACCACAACAGCTGGCGATGTGATTCTGTATCAGGGCAATAACATCTGCCTTTATTATGGCTCAAATACCTGGTCGTTTACCCGTCTGGGCAAGATTGAAGGAATGAGCAAGGATGAAATCAAGACGTTTCTCAATGCCGGGGAAGGCAGCGTAAAAGTTACACTTTCAGCAGCTACTGCTACAAGAATAAAGCAAACGCTTGCAGACCGCAAGGCTCCAAGCGGAAAATATTCGCTTGACGGGAGAAAGCTGAAACTGACTCCCAGCAAGGGTGTCTATATTGAAAACGGAAAGAAAATTGTAAAGAAATAGAATCATGAAAAGATTATTCACATTTTTGGCAGCAGCCCTCATTTTTTGTGTAGGAAATCAGACAAAATTAAAAGCAGAAACTATGGACAAAGAGATTAAATCAGTACAGGATTGGGACAAGACTTTTCCTAAAAGTGAGAAGGTGAACCATGAGAAAGTAACTTTCAAGACCCAGTATGGTCTTACGCTTGCAGCCGACCTCTATATTCCAAAGAACGCTGAAGGAAAGTTGCCTGCCATTGCCGTGAGCGGTCCTTTCGGAGCCGTCAAGGAGCAATGTTCAGGTCTCTATGCACAGACCATGGCAGAGCGTGGATTCATCACCATCGCTTTCGACCCTTCGTTTACAGGCGAATCTTCTGGCGAGCCTCGCCGTACGGCTTCTCCCGATATCAATACGGAAGACTTTCTGGCTGCTGTAGATTATCTCAGCATGCGAGATGATGTAGATGCAGGGCGAATCGCCATCATCGGCATTTGCGGCTGGGGTGGAATCGCTCTGAATGCTGCCGCTCAGGACCCTCGCATCAAGGCTACTGCGGCTATAACCATGTATGATTTGAGTCGAGGAAGCGGAAATGGGTACTTTGACGCAGATGACAGCGAAGAAAAGCGATATTCGGCACGAAAGGCATGGGCAGAAGCCCGCACAGCCGACCTCAAGAACCAGACGTTCACTCAGGCAGGAGGCGTGGTTGACCCATTGCCGGAGGATGCTCCGCAGTTTATAAAAGACTATTACGCCTATTACAAAACACCACGTGGCTACCATAAGCGTTCGGGCAACTCAACCGACGGTTGGCGCACCACCGGCTGCCAGGCTTACGCCAACACCCGTTTCCTCTATTACATCAACGAAATCCGTTCGGCAGTCCTCATTGTGCATGGAGAGAAAGCGCATTCCCGTTACTTCGGTGAAAGTGCCTTCAGATATATGATGGATGGAAAGGCGGAAGGCTACGACTTCGCCAGAAAGCCCAACCCAGTTCCAGCCAATAAACAACTGCTCATTATCCCAGGAGCCTCTCATTGCGACCTATACGATGGCGGTGGGAAAGGAATGATTCCTTGGGACAATATCGAGGAGTTTCTGAAGAAGAATTTAAAAAGATAATACAATGAAGAAAGTAATCGTAATCTCTACCAGTCTGCGTACTGGTTCAAACAGCGACATGCTCGCTGATCAGTTTATCGAAGGTGCCAAGGCTGCAGGTCATGAAGTGGAAAAGATTTCGCTTGCAGGAAAGGACATCAGGTTCTGCAAAGGCTGTCTGGCTTGTCAGAAGTTGGGCAGGTGTGTCATCAAGGATGATGTGAACGACATCATGCAGAAAGTGCTGAATGCCGATGTTGTTTGCTGGGCAACACCTATATATTATTATGAGATGAGCGGACAGATGAAGACGCTCATCGACCGAATGAACGCCATGTTCTCGCTTGATTACAAGTTCCGTGATGTTTACATGCTCTCTACTGCTGCCGAGGATGAACCAGAAGTACCGAAGCGTGCTGAAGCCGGACTGACTGGCTGGATTGACTGCTATCCAGAGTGTCGCCTTGCCGGCACACTGTTCTGCGGAGGCGTTGACGCGCCACGCACCATTGAAGGCAACCAGAAATTGCAGGAAGCATACGAGTTGGGAAAATCTGTTTAAGGGATAACTATTAAGGAGGGCTTTTATGAAAGCTTTTGCAACATTCATTATATTAACAACGCTATCGCTCAACATTATGGCACAACAAAAAATAGTACAAACAGCAGGGCGCACCCAACTGGGTGAGTTTGCCCCTGAATTCGCCCACCTCAACGACGACATTCTCTTCGGAGAAGTATGGAGCCGCAATGACCTGCTTTCATTGCGTGACCGCAGTTTGGTAACAATCACTTCGCTCATCAGCCAAGGAATCACCGACAGTTCGCTGAAATATCACCTGCAGTCGGCAAAGAATAACGGAATTACCCGCACGGAAGCGGCAGAAATCATCACTCACATCGCCTTCTACGCCGGCTGGCCAAAAGCTTGGGCTGCATTCAATCTGGCTAAGGAGGTGTGGAGCGAAGACGTGAAAGGCGAAGACGCAAAGGCAGCATTCCAGCGTGAGATGATTTTTCCTATTGGCGAGCCAAACACCGCTTATGCCAAATACTTCAAGGGAAACAGTTATCTGGCACAAATATCTGACAGTCAGATACCTTTCTTCAACGTAACCTTTGAGCCAGGTTGCCGCAACAACTGGCACACGCACCACGCCACAAAGGGTGGCGGACAGATGCTGGTAGGCGTAGCCGGACGTGGCTGGTACCAGGAAGAAGGCAAGCCTGCGCAGGAGATTCTCCCTGGCACAGTCATCCACATTCCAGCCAACGTGAAGCATTGGCATGGGGCTGCAAAAGACAGCTGGTTTGCTCACCTCGCCTTTGAAATACCTGGTGAGAACAGCTCCAACGAGTGGCTGGAGGCTGTGAGTGATGAGGAATATAACAAGTTAAAATAATAATAATAAAAAAATTTTGCAATTATGAAGAAGATAAAGTTAAGCAATGGCGTGGAAATGCCACAACTGGGTTATGGTGTTTATCAGGTAGAACCTGATGAGTGTGAGCGTTGTGTGCTGGATGCTCTCAGCGTTGGCTATCGGATGATAGATACTGCACAGGCTTATCTCAACGAGGAAGCCGTGGGCAATGCATGGAAGAAGAGCGGTGTGAATCGTGATGATATTTTCCTCGTTTCCAAGGTATGGATTTCTAACTATGGCGAAGGACAGACCATGAAGAGTATTGACGAAAGTCTGCGCAAACTGCAGACCGATCACATCGACCTGATGCTCCTCCACCAGCCTTTCTGCGACCGCTATGGAGCCTACCGCGACTTGGAGAAAGCTTACAAGGCAGGAAAACTTCGTGCCATCGGAGTGAGCAATTTCTTCCCAGATCATCTCATAGACCTTGCTTCAAACATGGAGATTGCGCCAATGGTAAACCAGGTGGAGACACATGTGTTCGACCAGCAACTTAAGGCACGCAAATTCATGGATGAGTTCGGTACGCATATCATGGCGTGGGCTCCTCTGGCAGAAGGTCTCAATGGACTATTTACGAATCCTACCCTCACCCAGATTGGCGAAAAGCACGGCAAGACTGCAGCACAAGTGGCATTACGATGGCTGTTGCAGAGCGATGTAATCATCATCCCAAAGACCGTCCACAAGGAGCGTATGAAAGAGAATCTGAACCTCTTTGATTTCGAACTTGATGCTGATGACATGAAGGCTATTGCAGCACTTGATACTGCCCACAGCCTATTCTTCGACCACCACGACGGACAGGTTGCCAAGCAGTTTATGGAGTGGAGAGCCATAGTGAAACCAACAGAATAGAGTGACTATCGCTCCCAACTAAGGCTCAATGTAAAACAAAGATTTTATGACATCACTTCAAGAAAGACTATTCGCTATGCAGGATAAGCAGTATGCTGCTTTCCAAGCTAAACTGACACCGGGAGTGCCTATTGAGAGCTTCATAGGCATTCGTGTGCCTGTGCTTCGCAAGTTCACAAAAGAATTTACAAAGGAGGCTGAATGCGAGGAATTCCTTCATCAGCTTCCTCATGAATACTACGATGAGAACATGCTTCACGGTCTCATCATTTCCGAGGTGAAGGATTACGAAGAATGCATCCGTCTTACAGACACCTTTCTGCCATTCGTGGACAACTGGGCGGTTTGCGACATCATGTCTCCGAAGGTGTTTGCCAAACACAAGAAGGAGCTATTGGCGAAAATAAAGACTTGGAGTGAATCGTCACACGTCTATACTTGTCGCTTTGGAATAGAGGAACTTATGTCTCATTACCTAGATAAAGACTTCAAGGCAGAATATCTTGAAATTCCTGCATCAGCAAGGAGCGAAGAGTATTATGTAAAGATGATGGTTGCATGGTTCTTTGCCACCGCCCTTGCCAAGCAATGGGATGCAACGATTCCCTACATCGAGCAACACCGCCTTGCTCCCTGGACGCACAACAAGACTATCCAGAAAGCCATCGAGAGCTACAGAATCACGCCCGAGCAGAAGGAATATCTGCGGACGTTGAAGACAAAATAATTATGACACAAGACACTTCTACATATTACGTTTGGATAGGTGGTTCATGTGATTATGGCCATAAAGAGCGAGCTGGTGGTGCTGCCGTTGTGATTGAGCATAACGGCAATATCATCAGCCGTGATGTAATCAGCGACCTACACACCACTGAGTTCCGCATGATGCTAACCCTCATGGTGAAGGTAATGCAGGAAATTCCAGAAGGTTCTGATATTCTCTTCCTGACCAACGCTGCCTATATTCAGAACTTTGACAAGACTCCAACATCAAAGTCGGCAAATCCAGACTTGATTATCCAATGCATCGAGGAAAAGAAAAGGCACAACTCAGTCGGAGTCAAAATCGTACAATATCACAAAAGTCCATTGCTGATAGAAACCCATGACAGGGCTACGGAAGCAATGGCAAAGACAAGAAATGAGTTTCATCAGAAGCCGCAATAAAATTTCTCTTTAAACTTTCAGGCACGATTTGCGTCTAATTCTTAGATGATGGCGTTTAAGCACCCATCGCTTTTTAGGTATTATAAAATTTTAATTTGTAGCTTATGAAAAGAATATTTCGAATATTGATGATTGCCATTTGCTGCATGGTTTCATGCAATATGGTGGCGAATGCGGGCAACGACAAGCCTATCTCTGTAAATGCACTTCCTGCCAAGGCGCAGACCTTGCTCAGCCAACATTTCAATGGTCAGAAGGTGATGCTTGCAACGATTGGATCGGGAGTTGTCAGCAGAAGCTATGATGTGGTTCTGCAGAATGGCACGAAGCTGGAGTTCGACAAAAAGGGAAATCTTACAGAGATTGACTGCAAGCAGGGAATCGTGCCAGTCCAGTTGATTCCGCAAACCATCAAGAACTACTTGAATGATAATTATGCAGGGCAATCGGTGAAAAAGATTGAAATGAACAAGAATGAATACGAGGTGGAACTGACAAACGGATTGGATTTGACCTTCAACAAGCATTTCCAATTAATAGATATTGACTGATCAGCAGGAATAAACAAACCGACTGACTACAGGTCCTTCGCTTCAAGATAGCCTATTATCAGTCGGTTATTTTTCAGAAGTTACATGCTATTATTTTTCCAAGCGCCAACAATCTGCCCCAGATACATAATATAAGTTAAATTATTGCGGTAAAGACTTTTTCTTTATTGCTGGGTTTCCAGCGATGAAAGAATCTGCAGGAAATGATTTTGTGACAACACTTCCGGCGGCAATGACACAACGGTCCCCAATGGTAACTCCTGGACAAATAGTCACATTCCCACCTAACCAGCAATCCTCTCCAATGCAAATTGGAAATGCGGTTTCTATTTTTTTTCTACGCTCGATATAGTTTATAGGGTGTTGTGGAGTATATAACTGGCAATTTGGACCTATTAACGAGTTTTTTCCAATATGGATAGATACTGCATCAAGAAAGATACAATTAGAATTAATGAAAACAGATTCTCCTAAATGGATATTATATCCGTTATCACAATAAAATGGAGGGCTGATATATGTATTCATAGGAATGTCAGGTATTAACAACATAATGATTTCTCTATATGCAGAATCATATATAGTTACATTTTGTAACTCTGCACACAGTCTTTTCGCCCTTTCTAAATCACTCTGAACTTTGTTGTCTGCAAGATTGATAATCTGTTCTGTTTTATTATTCATTTTTCTTAATTGTTTGATTAGACATTATATTCTGATATAAGCAACCAACTATCGAATATTCTCCAATAAGGCAATAACAAATGCGATATAGGACCTACTACCAAAGCCGCAATTACTGTACCCTCACGAACTCCCTCTATATTGGAAAGGAAAGTTACAGATAAAGCACAAGCAATAAAAACTAATGAAACATCGAAGCAGACTTTGATAAAACCAAACTCCTTATGGACAAATTTTGCAATGACTTGAACCAAATATTCCCCAGCCACCATCGAAACATTGGCTTTGACTTCTAAACTTATGCCTAATCCTAAAATAAAGCAACCGACAAGCAAGGCTACTATTTGTGCAAGATAGTAGTCGGGAGATAACCATACCAGCAAATAGTTCATGGAAATATCAATGAACAAGCCAAAACAAAAACCGACTGGGATTTGGCTTATTAACTCATAACGTTTCATAACTATTTCTTTCTTTTTCATCATGGTCATTTCCAGCAAAATGAAAAGAAGATTCAAATAAATTGTATATTGCCCCATCGTGTAAGGTGTAAAGAGGCTTAATACAAATGGAACACTGGAAATAGCAGAAGTTCCCAACATGGCTTTAGTTATAACAGAAATACCAAAAGCATTTACAAATACGGAGCACAGAAATAGCGCATATCTTCTAAATAATTCGTTTCTAATCATTTATATGTTCCTTATTTCCGCAACACTATAATTTGATGTTTTTTACAAGTGCCTGAGCAACAAAAAGTTGCTCAGGATTTTGCCATGTCAGAAATTTCACTTATCCTAGTGTCGCTTTTAAAAACAAACAAAATTCTGAATGACATTGCAAAATGTACAAATAAAATCCGAAGAACTCACTATCCGTTCCTTCGTACCTGCAACCGGACAGCTGGTTATTTTTTCAGAAGTTACATGCTATTATTTTTCCAAGCGCCAACAATCTGTCCCAGATACATTGTATGAATGCCTGCTGGAAAGTTGGCATACGTTTTCTTAGGCACGTCATTACGGAAATTCTTCTCCTCGAAAGGTGCACTATACATGATTTCACATTCTATCACGACATCTGCCTCCTTAAAATAAGGAGTACCATTTTTAGTATAAGCCACATGCAGAGAAAGAGCCTTGGCCTTATCGCCATCTCTACCGCTGTGCTTGCCCATATACTGAATGACATCAGTATCAGAGAACTGCATCACCGTGAAATACTTCGATTTCTCCATAAATTCATGCGTGTATCTTTTCTGAGCTACATAGACTGTCATCAAAGGCAAGTTCCTGCCCCAGATTGTTCCCATGCTTCCCCACCCGATGGTCATCGCATTATAGCTGTCCTTATCTCCTGCTGCTAAAATCAGTCCATTCTGAAAGAATGTGAATGGATTGACATAAAAACTGTCCTGTACTTCAATCTCCCTGAAACCATTCTCTGTCTGGGCTGAGATTCCCAGCGAGCAGAAAGCCATGACCATGGCAATAAATATTTTCTTCATATCATTTCTTTTTTATTCCCCCTCCATACACATTGTACGAAATATTTTCCTTCTTCCATTTATCCTTCGGAGTTGGCTCTGTGTCGGGATATCCAATCACGATGGTATTTAATGGAATTAGCGACTCTGGCAGTTTGAGTGCCTCAGCCACGGCTACGCAACGCTCTTTTGATGGATAGGTGCCAGTCCAAACGGCTCCCAGTCCCATTCCTGTGGCTGCCAGGAGAATATTCTCTGTCGCTGCAGAGCAATCCTGAATCCAGAACTCACGCCCATCGCCTTCAAGAGCTTTGTCTATATCGCCACAGACTACTATAGCTAGTGGAGCCTTGGCTGCCATTCCGGCATTGGGATTAGACTCGGAAAGTTTCTTCAGCTGGTTCTTATCCGTAACTACAATAAAGTGCCAAGGCTGTTTGTTTGCAGCTGTTGGAGCAGCCATTCCTGCACGAAGCAGTTTTTCCACCTTCTCGCTTTCAACAGCTCTGTCCTCGTAGGAGCGGACAGATGTGCGATTGAGAATATTGTTGATTACCACTTCTGAGCAATCCTGTTCATCTACTTTTCCATCCCCAGCCAATGCAAGCTTATAGCAGAGGAACACTAATGCAATAGCGAGTACTACATTGAGAATCATTGAAATCTTCATATCGTTTATTTTATTTTGAAAATTGACTGTATTTTAAGAGCGAACCTGTTGGACAGACGAAGCGGCAGTAAGGTCGCATAACTACCGTTGAGAGTGCAACGAAGACAATAGCGAGGGCAATAACCACCCATGATGCAGATTGGAACACAAAGGCAGAGAAGGGTTCGTAATCAATCCAGTCGAACCATACACCCGTCCACAAACACAACATGAGCATTGCCCAAAGTATCTGGCGAAACTTATCCAGTCGCTTGGCTGTGGCTGGTTTTATCCTGACTTTATATCCTACGCATTTTCCTGCAAGCTCCTGCAACGAACCAAAGGGACACACATGCGTACAATAGTATGATTTCCTGCCAAAAAGTGGGTATACGAATGCGGTGATAAGCATAATTACCGGCACTATCAACGCCACTATGTTCATGCCGTTCGACATGTAGCTGATGATTGACGTGTAGTTAAGAAACGAGCCACACCAGAAACCAAGCACTAAGACATTCAGGATTTGCTGACCTGTCCTATAGCGTCTGTCTTTCATGAATAGCGGCCCGATGGCAGCCAAAAGCACAACGACAAGTCCGGCCATAGCCTTGGCAGAAAAATCAAACTCGGCCCATACCGAAGTCTTTACAGGGTTCTTTGCTGCATACTGCAGTCCACGCTGCACGTTTGCGATGATTGCCTTTGATGAGAACGTGGCACCAGACACGGCGTCCACCTTCATCTTCTGTGCATCTTCCACGGTCTGCCCGTTCCATTTGGTAAGAAGCACAGAAGCTTCCTTGAAGAAACCGGGAGTCTCTGAATTGGCAAGGGCTCTGATGTTCTCCACCCTACCCTCATGCAGGGTAATCTCCAACGGCACGGTGCCTCCATAGCCTACAATGTCTTTTCCAAGTTCTGTAGTGTTCAATCGTACAGAACCATCTTCAAGCACCACCATTGGCTCAGTATTTTGCGAAGCTGTCTGATGATCCTTCACATCATGTCCTGCCACCTTGCCGTCTCTTCGAATGCTGACAGCCACAACCATCAGTACACACGTCAGCAAGCATAGCAGTTGTTGTAGTTTTCCTGAATAATTTCTCATTTTTTGTCTTTCTTATAACAATTAATATTACTTATTAAAACGCTCATTCAACCAATTATCCACATAGTCGAAGAGTTTTTTAACTGTATCTCCGTAACTTGTTTTGTTGTATTTCTCGGCTTCTCTTTCTGGTGTGAAATTATGACCGGCACCTTCCACAAAAGCAATCGTCTTGTCTGTTGAAGCACTGTGATTATAAATCTCCTCCGCAGCCAGATATTCATAACTGCCAGTCATTCCCATAAACAGCGATGGAACAGTCACACCCTCAATGTTGCCAATCGGACTGTTGATATTCGAGTTCCAGTGCACTCCCTGTAATCCATCAGCATTCACACGGAAATCATCATCCGTTGTGATGGCACATGTGCTGAGAAATCCTCTTACGGTAGTATTGAGAGAGGCTGTCAAACGTTCAGAACTGCCGATAACGCCGAAGGGAGCTCTTACACTCTTTACCACTTCCTTCCTAATACTTCCATCAGCCTTGATAACAGGCCATGCTTTCTTGGTATGAGCCAGAAGTGACAAGTCCTGCGGAAAGAGTTTGTTATAGAATCTCATCTGTGCTGCTCCTGCTACAACAAATGGCTCATCGTCAGCAAATTGTCCTTTTCCTGCTTCAATCTTTAACAGTCTGTCGTTGGCTATTGCCATTAAGGTCTGCAGACGATTTCTCTGAGCCTGATTATAACTGGCAACAAAAGCGTCATTGTAAACAGAATTTCCTCCAGCTACATATCCATTGGCAGGATCTTTCAGGTTGAAAAGTCCGGTTTCGTTCATTCCCTCATTCTGTTTGCCGATATTCGCATCGAGACTCAAAAGGGTTATGAGCGAATTTCCGAAGTTCGCATCCAGCAACATCACGCCATCTGCCTTTGGCAAACCAGCCAGCTTCTCGTTCCAGTCATTATATAGCTTTCCCTCAAAGGCAGCCTTTCCTTTTTCTGCCACAAGCTGATAGGCAGTCATGACAGTGGCTCCACCGGAATGCCCCAGAAGAATCACTTTTCTAATATTCGGATCCTTACGAAGATACTCCACACACGGCTTGATATTGAGCAATTTCTCGCTAATTACCTTACCCTGAGTAGGAACGGTTGCAATAACCGTATAGCCACGCTTAGACAACTCCGGATTAGGAATGAAACCCATATAATCCTCATCAGAGTGCATCACTACTATACCAATGCCAGCTTTGGCAGATTTCTGAGTTGGCTGATACACTACAGCCGACTGATGTCCTAAACTCACGAAACGGGCAGAATATCCTTCGCCTTCTGCCAAGGCAGGAACCATGTTCAACATGAGTCCCAAAATAAACAACATAATTTTTCTCATCGGATTAAACTCCTATTATTCTTATTAATTAATATACACAACAAGTATTACACTAAAATGGAGTTAATTCGACACAAATAGAGTCATGGTTTCTACCAAAACCATTTCTTTGACTCATAAAACTCGGCAAGGTTTATTGCATTAACGGTATTTAACGAGTTTCCCATACTTCATCATCTCTACATTCCTATCGGTCTCGTCTGAAATCGTTGCGTCCGTCTCCATGCCACCAAGCGCCCAGGAAGGCGAGGATGGCACGGAGAACGACGTAGATAACGATGATGTCAACAAATTCATTCATAAGCTTGATATTTAGCGAGTTATTCAATATATATTCACAACCGGAATGCCCAAACAGTTGGCTTTCTTGAAAGTGTAGTAGGTTCCACCCTTCTCTCTCCCATCATAGAAGGCAATGAGAAGGGACGCATTCTCAACCATAAACTCGTCTCGGTCAAGAAAACATCGGGTGTAATAGTATTCTGAAAGGATGATTACTTCATCTGCTGAAGCCATCAGTCCATCATAAACCATCCTATCACTGGGCTTGAATCTATCTGCCTGACCTCTGAAAGGAATGGCTGCGGTAAGCGTCATTCCTGGGCAGGAAGGTTTCAGCGACTGCACAATCTGGGCTGCCATCAGGTCAATACCGATGGCGAATCCCGAAATAAAATTGCTGATGCCATGCTCGTAAGCTTCGAGGATGGCTTTGGTCAATCGCTCTCTTATGACCTCCTGCTGCGAGAAGTTGTAAAAGCGATGACCTGTAAAGGCTGCCGAAACAGCCTTGTCAAACTTTGTCATGTTCTTTCTTTTCATTGCTGTACGTATTTATATGATGTCTTGCCGAGGAAAATGCCGTTTGTAACGTGCGCCCCTACTTGTTCTAATTGTGCGGTGTAGGCACAGAAAGAAGTGCCGGTAGTGACTACATCATCCCAGATGCAGACTATCTTGTTTTTGAAGAAGTTCGCATCCACCTCAATATTATTCTTTTCCTTCAAGCGCTTTTCTCGCTCATCCTTCTTGACCTTTGTGCCATGAACTGCGGTACGTTCGCCAACAACCTTGACATGGGAAAAGCCGTTGATTGCTCCGGAAAACTTGCAGACAAGTTCAGAAAAGTTCTTGTTGCGTGCCTCGTTACGCTCCTGACTGCTTGCAGGAATGCAAGAGAAAACAACGCTGCGAACCTTACGACCAAACTTCTTGACAAGCATCTTTGCCACGCACTTCGCCACATCAGCATGGTTTCGACCATCCTTGAAATCATAGATAACCTGGCGGTCGAAGAAAGCATCCATACCGATGTTCTTGATACGTACCGGATAATAGCGCAAAAAGCTGCTCAACTCCTTATCCTCCTGTCCCTTGATGTAAACCTGTACCATGTTCATTGCTTTAAGTGTTGTTACTTGGCAGGTAGCAGCCATCAGCCACTACCCACCGAGAAAAATGTTTTCAATCGTAAAGTCTGTTGAGGAAAGACTGCAACTCTCTGTCGAAGATTTCAGAAAGCTGACATGGTTGGAATGGCTTTCTCTGCTCCACTCTGACCTTGCCGAGTCCGAACTTGGTTGCGTCCAACTCCACACTTGCCATTTCATTGGCAGAAATGTAGCTGTACTCAGTCTCAGCCAGACCTACAACGATGCCAAAGAGCACAAAATCATCATTCTCTCGCTGTCCTTCAAGAATGTACCAGCGAGCATTGCCGATGAAAAACACTGCGATGCAAACTGCATCCTTCTTCTTGCTATCCTGGGAATAGAGCGGATAGTCCTGCATTGCCTTCTCCAATTCTGGAGTAATCAGGCGGTTGTTGAAATCTTTTGCCATAGTCTCTAAATTTATTTTCTCCCTTTCGTTAAGTCCTTTCGGACTTGGGATCGGGAAGCTTTTTCTGCTTTTCAAAGTGCGTACAAGGCAATAAGGCAAGTCTGATGGGAAGAATACTCTTTTGCATGTTACATGGAAAAGGAAGATTGTTACCGAATCACGACTTGCTATTTGCCAAATACGCGATAACTTTGCAGAAAAAGAATCCCGAAATCCCAAAGACGATACGGAATCAAAGACTTCTGTTTTAGTAAGAAGAAAAAAGTATAACAGGAAATGACTGCAGGGATAAAACAGCCGGGTGGGAATAGGCCAAGCAAGTATCAACAGTTTAAAAAGCCAGCGTGTTGTTCCTTCGTAAGTCGATAAAATCGGCCTGCGAAAGAACAACACCCTGGCTAACTGTTCATGCTTACTGGACTATGGCGTGGGCGAAGATTATAAAGAAGGAAAGCCGAAAGATTTATTTAGGAAAGACAGAATGCTTATAAAGAGAAATACCATTATATTATAATAAGGTGGAAGGGAGGGAAAATGAAGGTTGATGCTGTGAGCCAGTGCCCTTCTCGACGAATGGACATGCAGTAGTGTCAAACTGATTAAGTGGGAATCGCTTGCGTCCCACCTACTCAGTTTGTAAGCAACCGCATGTCGTTTCGTGGGCACCTTCCGACTGAGGGACTATGCACTTACGTCATGCTCTGCTGACATAACTGCAAAGTCTATCAGGTGGAACTCCAGTAGCATCCTTCATGGCGTGGGGCGAAGCATTATCATCTTGTTTATAAAAATGCAAATCTATAAAGGCCTGCTACTCATCATG
>CAKPWR010000063.1 GCA_934196725.1 uncultured Prevotella sp. | reverse complement strand
CAAAATTCGGTTTTTCATCTCTATCAGCCCCACTTTTAACACTCTCACTACTTGTTAGTATCAGATATGTAACTTGCTCACTCTTTTATTTCCCTAAATTTGAAAATTCAAAAATAGGGAAGAGGAAAATGTGTATGTGGAAAGTTACGGAGAATACGAACAATATCCGTAATATCTGGCATTTTTGAGTTGTCCACTATTAAAATGTGTTCACCGTCATTCGTTCATAAACCAGTCTTTATACCAATTATATATTGATTATCAAGCACATAAAGAGTCCAATTCAATATTATGCTTTACAGCAGATGCCATAATGCCATAGTATATGGAAGCCGATACCATTTCATCTTTGGAAAAGTGTGTCAAAAAGTACAAGAATTTCCTATCGACTCCTTATGTCATTCACACCTCAGACCTAGCGGAAAAAGATGGGACAGTATATCTACCACTCTATATGACTCCCCTGTTATAAGCCAGAGCTAGAAGAGGGCGTGCATAAATTATATCTTGCACACCCTCTTCTCTTTTTACCATCAATAATTAATTGGAATGGCTATCCTTCTTGATACCTTTCACTTTAACACCCCAACCAACAACCTTTGTCAGTGAGGTATTGTAAAGTCCGAAGAAATAGCTATGCTTTTCTTTCTCAAACTGAGGCTCTAAAATGATATCAACCCCAGAAGACTCCTTTGCACGATAAAGAGCCTGCGCCTCACGCTTATCAAGTCCACGATAACGATTTGAACACTTTAAGGTCTTATTACCATTATGAGTTAAAGAAATACCAAAGAGTGACTGTGTCTCCACAACACCCTCTACTTTCTTTGCACCTGCATAATCCAAATCAGCCTCAACATAAGTATTGAGGTTATTTCCCAATACTCCCATAATAGGAGCTGTGTTCTGATAAGAAGCACAACTCGTAACAAACAAAGAAGCCAAGAAAGCTCCCAAAACTACATTTTTCTTCATATCCTCTTAAGTTATTAAATGAAACTTACTTACCAGTATTTTACTGATAATTTCAAGTGCAAAGATAACAAAAAAAATATGAATTCTGAGCCCCTCGAAATGCTACAATATACCTATTTGTTTCCTAGAAGGGATTATTAGGCCAAAATTTATGTTTATTAGATGTCATTTTTTCAATGCGTTTATCACAGAAAAACTAAAATGATTCCACCTCTTATTATAATTCTCCTTTTTTATACTGAACTTTATGATTCTCCCCTCGTTTTCTTATCGGCAATATACATACCTGCCAGGATGCAGGCAGCACCCACCAGGAAATAAGGGGTGATTTGCTCATCGAGTACCCATGAAGCGAAAATCATGGTGGTGATAGGGTTGAAGTAAACCCAATTGGTTGCCTTTACCGTTCCGAGCTTGGAGATGCACCAGTTCCACGTCAGGAAGCAGACCATGGAAGCCAGACAGCCCAGGAAGAGCAGATTGCCGATAACCTGCGGACGGGTGAAGACCTCCAGAGGAGGAAAGCCCGGGATGATGAGATAATAAGGCAAGATGGTGAGTACACCATAAAAGAAAACCTTTCTCGTAATGAATGCCGCACTATAATCGCCCGTTACCGACTTCATCAGGAGCGAATAGATAGCCCAGCACATACAGGCGGTAAACGCCAGAGCATCACCTACAGGAGAGAGATGAAGCACAAATCTGCCGTTCAATACCACGATGATCATTCCCACAAATGCCAGAAGTGAACCCAGCAACTGGACGATATGGATGCGGGCAGAATCCTTATAGAACAGCCTCACCAGCAAAGTGGCGAAGAGTGGACAGGAACATACTATCAACGAAGTATTGGTGGTAGTGGTGAAGTTCATCGCCTCATTCTCGCTACAAAAATAGAGCGAACCGCCCGTAATGCCCAGCAACGCCATCTTCAACTCATCCTGCCAGGAGTCGGCAAAGAAACGGCGATGATTGAAAGCCAGCATCAGTATGTAGGCGATGCTGAAACGCAAGGTAAAAATCTGGGCAGGCGACAGCCCGTTCAGCATCAATACCTTGGTAGATACGAATGTTGTTCCCCATATTGCCACCGTCAGGAAGGCGATGAGGTGATAAAATATGTTGCTATTTTGCGTATTCATCATAAATTTTCATTTTTATTTTGCAAAATTAAGATTTTTCTGTGGATAAACCAAGAGTTCCATCTTATTTTTTTGTAATTTTGCAGCATGATATTTCATACATTCAAAAACGAACCTATAGAGGAATACCCCAAGAGGATGAACAATCCTTTTGATTACGAACCTCATCCCCTCTGCATCAAAGCATGCAGAGAGCTACAAGCGTATCTTGCCAAACGAGAAGATTGGCAGGAAGAAATCAGCCGTGGCAAAATGTTTGGCGTTCTCATCGTAGAAAGAAACGAGCCGGGACAAGACACCCCGCAACTGGGCTATCTGGCTGCTTACAGCGGACAGATTGGCGGAAGAAGCGACTGGGAAGACTTTGTGCCTGCCGTCTTCGATTATCTACAGCCAAATGGTTTCTTCAAAATCAAGGAGGCTATCATCAGCAGCATGAACCTGATCATCAAGAAGATGGAGGTAAGTGAAAAAAATATTCAGCATTTGCTTCAGCCTTTAGAGGGTTTACGAAAGTCAATGATTGACAATCTGCAGAAGAATCTGAAAGAAGCGAAAGCCAAGCGCGATGCTATTCGTCAAAGGGGTAATCTCACCAGCGAAGAAGAAGCTGAACTGATCAGGGAGAGCCAGTATATGAAAGCTGAATTCAGAAGAAAGAAAAGAAAAATTGAAGAAAAGACAGAACCAGAATTGGATTACGAAAAAATAAAAGAAGATATCCGGAAAATAAAGCAATCACGCAAACAACACTCTGACAACCTGCAACGCTGGTTATTCTCTCAGTTCAACATGCTGAATGATAAGGGCGAATGCAAGAATCTGATTGACATCTTCAAGGATACGGCTGCCAAGACTCCACCTGCCGGAAGCGGTGAATGCTGTGAGCCTAAGCTGCTGCAGTATGCTTATTCTCTTGGCTACAAACCCTTGCAGATAGCCATGTTCTGGTGGGGAGAGAGTCCGAAGGAGGAAATCCGTCATCATCTTCACTTCTACCCTGCCTGCAACGGCAAGTGCAAGCCGATACTGCAATGGATGCTGCCTGCTTCCACCTTCGAACCGGCTGCCGTAGACCTCTCTATATATAATAAGGTGGAAACGCTTTATGAGGATAGAGAAATTGCGGTCATCCATAAGCCCGAAGGATTGCTGTCTGTACCGGGAAAAGACACTGCCCAGCCTTCCGTCTACGCTCTGATGCGCAGCAAATATCCTGAGGCTACCGGTCCGCTCATCGTTCATCGTCTGGACATGTCAACCAGCGGCGTGATGATGATAGCCAAGACAGAGTTTGCCTATCATCGGCTGCAGAAAGCATTCCTGAATCATCAGATACAGAAGAAGTACGTTGCCATCATTTCGGGAAAAGACATTCCTGAAAAGGGAATCATCTCGCTTCCTCTAATGCCCGATTACCTGGACCGTCCCCGTCAGATTGTAGACCATGAGCAGGGCAAGGAAGCCGTCACGGAGTATGAAGTACTGGAGCCTGTCGACGATTCCCATCTCAGAATAGCTCTCTATCCGAAAACCGGCAGAACCCACCAGCTCAGAGTTCATTGTGCCCATCACGAAGGCTTGAATGCTCCTATCCTCGGCGATCCACTCTACGGCAACGAGAAGGCTGTCCGACTGCATCTCCATGCAGAAGAAATAACCTTCGAGCACCCATTGACTGGAAAGGAAATGACCATAACAAGAAAGGCTGATTTCTAACCGAAATCAGCCTTTTCTTATATCTTTAGCGTATAAAAATCCGCAGAAACTGCCAAAGCTTATACAAAGAACATCACGATGATTTGGGCAATCACCACTCTGATGAACATTCCGAGTGGATAAACCGTAGCATAACTGATGCTTGGCGTATCACCATCGAGCGTCTCGTTGGCATAAGTCAAAGCCATCGGATTCGCCATACTTCCACAGAGAATACCGCAGATGCTTCCGAAGTCGTACTTCTTGGTCTTCAGGATGATAAGACCCACAATAACTACAGGCACTACCGTGATGAGGAAGCCGATACCAACCCACATCAAACCTTCCGGACGAACCACCGTCTCGAAGAACTGTCCACCAGCCGACAAGCCCAGGCAACCGAGATACAAGGCAAGACCCAGTTCTCGCAGCATCAGGCCCGCACTACGGGTCATATAGGAAATGAAATGTACACGAGGACCGAGCGCACCAATCAGAATACCCATCACAATAGGACCACCCGCAATACCCAGACGCACCGGAGCCGTCATGCCTGGAATATTCAAAGGAATGGTTCCGATGGCAAGTCCGAGGATAATTCCGAGGAAGATGGCACCCAGGTTTGGCTCATTCAAAGTCTTTACGGCATTACCCAGGAACTGCTCTACATGATCGATACTAGTAGGATCGCCCACCACGGTCAGACGGTCGCCATACTGCAGACGAAGATCATCGGTAGCAAGCAGACGGATATCACCACGCAGCACTCGGCTCACATTCACACCGTAGGAATTTCTCATTTGAAGACTGCCCAATCGCTTACCGTTCAGTCCCGGACGAGTAACTACGATAATGCGACTTTCCACCTTCGCATCAATCGCATTCCAGTCTACCTTATCATTGTTCCACTCCTTGTCCACCTTCTTTCCGAAGAGAATCTGCATAGCAGACACCTCGTCCTTATTGGTAACCACGAGCACATTATCATTGGTATGAAGTACCGTATCTGCCTGAGGCACAATGACCTGTTCTCCTCTCCATACACGGGAGATGATGAACTTGCGATGGGTCATCATCGAGATTTCTGCAATAGTATTTCCGTTAAGGGCTGGGTTGACGATAATGTATTGTCCGATTGCCGTATGGTCATCATCATCATTACTTCGAATCTCCAGATCGGCAGGCTTCACAAAGACTTTGCGCAGGAACATCATGGCAAAGATAACACCCACAACTCCCAGAGGATAAGTGACAGCACAGCCCAAAGCTGCTCCACCGCTAGGCACTCCCAACTGCTGCAAAGCCTGCTGGGCAGCACCAAGAGCAGGCGTATTGGTAGTAGCACCACAGAGTATGCCCACCATGTCAGGAAGACTAACAGGCAATACCAGGCACAAACCGAGCGAGAACAAAGTTCCCACGGCGATGACTGCCAGACTCCAAAGATTGAGCGAGATTCCCTCGTGACGCATCGAACCGAAGAAGTTAGGTCCCACATAGAGTCCCAAAACATACACAAACATGGTCAATCCGAAGCTTTCAGCAAACTCCAGCATGTTCTCATCAATGGTGAGTCCCAGATGACCTGCTACAATACCCACGAAGAATACGAAGGCTATGCCAAGGGAGATTCCTTTGACATGAATCTTGCCAAAGGCAAGACCCAAAGTACAAATCAATGAAAGGATGACGATGCCTTGCACCGCCGAATGCACGTTGATTAAATTATCAAACCACATAATAGTCTAATCTATTCTCTAGATAATGTTCAAGTTATTTAAATCCGGTGCAAAGGTACATTAAAATAAGAATACCACCAAAAGAAATCCGGCTTTTTCTTCTAAATATTTGCCACAAAAGCAGATTTAAAAGAAAAAACTCAAAAATACTCAAAGTTTTTTTGTACCTTTGCATCCGTTTTAAATAGAAAAAATGAAAGATATTTGTTGTATCGGTCACATTACCAAAGATAAGATTGTGACCCCAAATCGTACTGTATACATGGCAGGCGGAACTTCTTTTTACTTCGCTTATGCCATCAACCAGTTGCCTAAAGATGTGAGTTTCTCTCTCATCACGGCAATGGACCCAACAGAAAAAGAACCTGTTGAAAAGATGCGTGAAGCCGGAATCGACGTTACGTTGAACCCTTCCCGCAACACGGTTTTCTTCGAAAACATCTATGAAGAAGACCAGAACAAGCGCAAGCAGCGTGTACTTGCCAAGGCTGACCCGTTCACCATCAGGCAGTTGGAGCATGTAGAGGCCAAGGTTTATCATCTGGGCAGTCTGCTGAGCGATGATTTCTCGCCAGAGGTAGTGGCTTATCTTGCCGGTAAGGGTAAGGTTTCCATCGATGTGCAGGGCTACCTGCGCGAGGTGAGAGACGAGAAAGTCTACGCCATCGACTGGAAGGACAAGCTCGACGTGCTCAAGAACACCTATTATCTGAAGGTGAACGAGACGGAGATGGAAACCATCACCGGACTGAAAGACCCGGTAGAAGCAGCCAAGCTGATTCATGCATGGGGCGTTACCGAGGTAATCATCACCTTGGGTAGCGAGGGTTCGCTGGTTTATGTAGACGACACGTTCTACGAGATTCCAGCTTATGCTCCTCATGAGGTAGTGGATGCTACCGGATGTGGCGACACCTATTCTGCCGGCTATCTCTACAAGCGATTACAAGGCGCCACCCCTACCGAAGCAGGCAAGTTTGCTGCTGCCATGTGCACCATCAAGCTGGAGCACAACGGTCCATTCAACCGCACTATAGAAGATGTTTACCACATTATTAAATAAGTGGAGATAAAATGTTGATAAGTTGCAGTTAAAATCGGATAAGAACCGAATAAAACAAAAGATCCATCTTGCGAGTCTGTTCGCAAGATGGATTTTTTCATAGTAAGCTTCTACTTACTACTCTGTTAGCTCTTAGAATGTTACTTAACCACAAACTTTCTACCATTCTGGATGTAAACACCCTTGGCAGGAACTGTTATCTTACGACCTTGCAAATCATAGATAGGAGTCAACTTATCATATTTACCCTCTACGATGTTGCTTATGCTGGTTGAAGTACCCTTCACAAATCGAGTGTTTCTTACTGCGACTGCCTTTCCTTCCTCGTTCTTTACCTGTACAATGGCAATGCAATTACCATCCGAAAGTTCAGAAACATCAATGATTGCAGCATAGTCAGCATCCATTACTGAAGAATCAGAGTTTCTGGTTCTACGAGCCTTGTTGGTTGTCTTTGCATTCATCTCACCAGAGATTTCCTCTCCTGTGTCTTCATTGATAATACGATAGCCATAGCTGTAACCATTACCCTCGGTCTTTGTCATCTTCAATGTCAGTTCATTATCCTTGATGTCAGAAAGAAGGATATAATCGTCAAGATTGTCATCTGGCTCGAAGATAAGAGTCTCAACAAAGTTGTAAGTTCGCTCATTCAAAGCCTTATCCCATAATTTTAAAGAAGCTAATCCCCAAATACCAGGTACAGAACCTTGTGGCAAGATACAATTAATTGTATAACGCTTCCAGACTGTAGGGTCACCATCAAAGAACAATGGATAAAAACCAGGACCATTGATATAATGCCAATTACCATGACTTATACCCTGAGGATCAAGTAACTCATAGCGTCCTATATCATATCCAGCCTTATCATCCTTTGCATAATAATTGATTGTTACCTTGGTTTCTCCATCAGGAGCCTCAGGATGAGTAGGCTCAGCATAAACAGAAATACGATTCAAATCTATAATTGGAGCCTCTGTATCAGGATTTTCCGTCACAATATGGATACTCTTTCTCTTTTCATGAATAGGAGAATCAGAGAATTCAATATATGTTTCATTTCCTGCAAAATCATTTAATGTAATATGTTCTACATAATAATCTGCTGTAGGATAAAACTCTGTAATAATGTAATCTACAGTTACTGTCTGAGTCTTTTCATCATACGTACCATCTCGATCTGCAATAGAATCAGAATCGCCACCTTTTGCTAACCGAATCAAAGCCCTTTGAATACCTACATTATCAGTCACTTTGAAGCGAATCTTGAGATTCTGCACTTTATGTCCCTCAATAACAGAATCCGTAACTTCATACTGCAAGCTTCCACTCTCATATTTTGGAGCCTCCTGATCTTCCAAAGAATTATTGATATAAAGATTCCAAACACAATCATTACGACCTTCGAAACGCTGAGTTCCTTGAAAATCATAAATTACAATATCTTCAGCAGTCCAATATCCTGTTTTACTATACTTACTGATAGTTACTTCTCCACGAAGCAAGTGGTCATTACCTTCAACTGCATTCATTCCTATATCCACAAATTGACTTAATTCTTTACCATCAGCACCTATAAAATGCGGAGAACACAAACGAGTACTAGCACCAGAAGCACCATCCTCAAATCCATCAATGTGATTCAGTTCTATCTCTACAATCACTTTCTTGTCTTCATCCGGTGCTCCTTCAACCTTTACTTCCAAGCGCTTAATCTTACCAGGATAATCATAATCCGGATTCAAATTGAGTACCTCAAAAGTAAGATGATCAGGAATCTTTGAGATGTAGCGAGTACCATTCATGATACGGTCACGAATAAACTCGTATTTTTCCAAAGCACGTGAGCGCAATTTCTCCGGGTCTTTGATATAATAAGCCACAGACTCTGCCATATCCTCGTTAGGATTTATACCATGAGCATACGCAGTCACAAACTCAACATTCTTAGTGGTTGACCAACCTTCAACTCCAGCATTTGGATCTTTATACCATCCACCAACCTTTATCCAATCGTTCTTGATTTCATCAGATAAGGTGAAAGCCCAAAGGAAGTGGGTCTTTTCATGGAGAATCAATCTTTGGGTTTCAAAATCCTGGTTATTACCACCAAAAGCGCTTTCCATAAACTCAATATAGCCATTGTCCACACACCAAGATACAGCAGCTGCCGTAGGATAAAGTGGATGCTTATGACCATTCAAACGGCGAACCAGATAATTGAGATGTGGAGTCTTATGGAAACCTTCAGGTAACTCCTCTAACATATTGATGATTGCGACTCGTTCTGTAGGCAAGAACTTCTGGAAACAAAACTCATCCTCATTAGTGATACCTGCAGTCAGAGCCTTATAGTCTGGTACTTCCATCGTACAAGCAAATCTCTGGGTCAAGATTTGGTTTACCTGTCCTTCGTCCTCACCAAAATTGGTTGCATAGTTCACCAGGGCATGATGCAATCGCTTTGAGAAGAAACGGCCACGCACACCATCAAGATTTACCAGAAAAGGATTGGCATAATAGAAAGCATCCTCGCCAATAGTTACAATACGGGAATTACCCGATGTTTCTACCCTGATATCATCGTCTATCTTATCTTCGGTCAGAATAAACTTAGAATACCCCTCTCCTATTGCATAAGGAATCGTCTTCAAAGTCTCATACAGACGATAAGCATATTCCTGTGTCCATGCTTTTCCTTCATCAGAGAGAATAACATGATAGTACTGATAAAGCATACCGACACTAGGCACATCAGAAGGCACAATCTTCTTGCCCAGAAATTCTATTTCCGGACGCTTGTTGATAGAAGCGGTAGTAGTGTAACCAGAAAGGCTACCATCCTCCTGCCAGGAATGAGTCCAGGTATTAGGATCTGCATCCATCTTGGTAATAGACAAGGTTTGAGGAACCATCGGTTCTATACTTCCATCTTCATTCACGATGATGGTTAAAGCCTGAGGCAGATGATAACCTGAAGCTTCAATCTTCAGGAACATTTTGCCCGCAGGCACATTATCGAACGAATAGCTGCCATCCGCCGACACTTCTGTAGTGGCAAGGTAAGCATCAGAACCGATAGACACTACAGCCTTATCGCCCGATTGCACACCAGTCACCTTGTATTCTACTTTGGCAGCCTGGGCTATTGCCAAGCATACAAGCCATAAAGTCAAGAGTGATAAAAGTCGTTTCATAAGCCTAAAATCGTTTGTTTTTATTCGAATCATTTATATTTTGGGGCAAAGATAAACAAATAATTCCAAACCATCAAGTTCATAATGGTTCATATCGGCATTTTTCTGCAAATGTGCTTGTTTTTCTCTATTTATTTTTTTATCTTTGCACATAGTTTTTAAAAACTACACATATTATTTTAAGCGTATGGCATTTAATAAACAACTAATCACCATCATAAGTGTGCTCTTTTCAGTAACAGCATGCTCTGGAGGAGGTAGTGACGATCCTAATCCGACGCCACAACCTCCCCTAGCAGAAAAACGACCTATTCATATTAGCCCAACTCTCCAAAGTAGAGCAACAGAAAGCAATTTTGAAATAGGAGATTATATCGGTCTGTACATTGTCAATCACCCTTCTGATGGTTCGGTGGAAAAACTTCAGACTTCAGGTAATCATGTGGATAACATGAAGTTTACCTATAACGGCACATGGACACCAGCCTCTCCTACTTATTGGAAAGACGACAAAACCCATGCCGACTTTTATCTGTATTATCCATACGCCACGTCTATCGGGGATGTGAATGCAATACCTTGGAGTGTAAATGCTGACCAAAGTACCAGCGAGAAATACAAGGCTGGCGACCTCCTGATAGGCAGGACCACCGATGTGGCTCCTACGGAAAGTGAAGTGAGGATAGATGCAAGACACATGATGAGCCAGATGGTTATTTCGTTGCAGCCCGGCAATGGCTTTACCAACGAATCTTTGAATAAAGCCAAAATCAGAGTAAAAATCAACCAATTAAAAATACAAGCTACTGCGAATCTTGCTACAGGTGAGATAAGTACGAAAGGGGATGCTACTGACCTAACTCCACTAAAAGAAGAAGGCAATAACTATAAGGCACTCATCATTCCACAAACAGTTGGCGAGGGAAATCTTATTACCGTAAATGTAGATGGCAGAGATTATAAGTTGCAGAAAGCAGCGAACTTCACCGCTTTCGAAGCAGGCAAGAAACATCAATTTACCGTAACTCTCAGCAAGACCAGCAATGGTGTGAATGTAAACATCACCAAGTGGGAAGACGACGGAATCGACTACGGCGGCACGGCAGAATAATAAGTCCTACCTTATTAAGTATCTCCGTTATCGGTGAAATTATTCATTCTTAAACAAAGACAAGATGAAAACTAAACATATTTCGAAGCACACCTTATTATATTACATGATGGCTTTGGTAGCCTTGCTTTTCACAGGCTGTAGCGATGACTTCTTCGGCGATAAGACCGAACAGCATGACAGCAACCGCATCCAGCTATCGGGCGACATCGAGCAGGTTGCCGTGACCCGCGTCAACGACAACGGTTTCTGCAATGGCGACGTAATGGGTGTGTACATCGTAGATTACGAAGGAAACAACCCTGGAATCCTGAAAGTTAGCGGCAACCGTGGCGACAATGTGCGCCACACCTTCGATGAGCCTAACTATAAGTGGAGTTCAGCCTACGATCTTTTTTGGAAAGACAAGCATACCCATATTGATGTGTATGGCTACTATCCTTATGCTAATCCTGAGAGCATCGAAGACTATCAGTTTGAGGTGCAGAAGGATCAGAGCAGTACAACAACAGAGGGCGAGATGGGAGGTTACGAAGCGAGCGATTTTCTCTGGGGAAAGGTGCCCGATGTAGCTCCTACCACCAGCGTAATCCGTTTGCCTCTTGCCCACCGCATGTCTAATGCCCGTGTTACCCTGATTCAGGGTTCCGGTTTTGCCGAGGGAGAATGGGCAAATACCAAGAAGATTGTCTTGACAGCCAATGTGGCTCGCAAAGCAAGCATCAACCTTTCTACAGGCGAAATCAAGACAGCCGGAAGTGCAGAGAGCACTATGACTATCCCATCTCGCACAAACGACGAGTGGCGCACCATCGTGGTTCCTCAAACCGTGGCAGCCGGCACTACCCTCTTCAGCATCACCATCGGTGGTGTGCCTTATAAGTTCGCTAAGAACGAGGCACTTACCTATGTGGCTGGCAAGATGATGAACTTCGGCATCAAGGTAGATAAGCAGGCAGGAAGCGGTGCTTATAAGCTTACTTTGGTAAGCGAAAGCATCACTCCATGGGAGAATGATCTCGTGAGCCATGATGCTACGGCGAAGGAGTATGTGGTTATCAACTCTACTCCTGGTGGTTTGAAGAATGCCATTACTGCGGCTAACAAAGACTATACCCAGGTTCGAAATCTTAAGATTACAGGACAGATTGATTCTCGCGATTTCTATTTCATGAGAGATTCTATGACTTCTTTACAGGCATTAAACCTCAAAGAAGTAAGAATTAAAGGGTATGGACATGTACAAATAGGAGAAGGAGATATTTTAGATGACCAAATTCCATGTAGTGCTTTCTACAGAAATTCACAAATGGGAGGAAATGAAAACTTAACACGACTTGTTTTACCAGACACATTAGTTTCTATTGGAGCAAATGCTTTCTATGGGTGCAAATACTTATCAGGTTCATTGAATATTCCTGAAGGTGTTATAGAAGTTCAACGAGGTGCCTTTAACGGATGTACCTCTTTAAATGGTACATTATCCCTCCCAAGAACTCTCAAATATTTAGGAACATCAGGAAATGCTGCTAATAACCAAACGGCAGACGAAGGAACAGATTATTATGGAGGAGTATTTCAAGGATGCTCTAATTTAACAGGAAATCTAGTCATCCCAGATAACGTTGAACTCATTAGAGGTTATTGCTTTGCAGGATGCAAAGGCTTATATGGAGAATTAAAATTACCATCGAAACTTAAAAGATTAGGAGTATGCGCATTCCAAGGATGCAATAACATTACAGGTTCTTTATCTATTCCTCAAGGTATTAAAAGTATTCCATCTGCGGCATTTCAAGATTGCGGTTTTAATGGAACACTAGAACTACATGATGGCATTATTAATATTTCTAATGATGTTTTTTCAGGATGCCGATTCAAAGGAGAACTAAAGCTCCCTAAAGATTTGAAGACCGTATCAAATGGAGCTTTCTACAATAACGATTTCTCCGGCGAATTAGTTTTGCCAAAACATTTAAGTGCCATAGGTGACAAAGCGTTTGCATACAACTGGCGTCTTATGGGTATCCTCGAATTCCCAGAAGGTCTTGAAAGTATTGGAGCAGGAGCTTTTGCACAATGCAGAAGTATCGAGGGACTTGTTTTTCCTGAAAGTATGGAAACTATCAGATATGAAGCCAGCTATAATGATGAAGGTGGCGCTTTTGCAAATTGTTATGGAGTCAACTCTATCGTTTGCAAAGGAACGATGCCTCCATACGTTCAGAATGGTGCTTTCAATGGCGTAGCCAAAGACAACTTCACTCTCGAAGTTCCAGAGTCAGCTATCCAGCAATACCAGGCAGCACCAGGCTGGTGCGACTTCAAGCGTATCGCTGCCCACCACGAGCTTGTTTGCCGTCCATCTGTAGCCTGCGCCTTGAGCACAGAGCATAAGCAGAAACTGGTGATTAACGCAGAGGGCGAATGGGAAGTAGCCAGCAAGCCAGACTGGTGCGAGGTTTCTCCAGCCAGCGGCAACAAGAAAACAGAAGTAACCCTTACCATCAAGGGAATGGCTAAGAATGCCGATAGCCGTGATGGAAAGGTGGTGTTCCGACTGAAAGACAAAGACTATACCCACGAATGCAGCGTTTCTCAGTATGGCTATGAATATGGTGAGAACGAATGGATTACCCTGCAGAAGGCTACCAAGGGCAATAATGGTGGAATCAATATCGTTCTGCTCGGCGACGGCTTTAATGCAAAAGATATTGCCAGCGGAGAATATCTGAAGGATATCAAGCAGGAAGTGGAGTATTTCTTCGGTATTGAGCCTTACAAGACTTACCGCGATTACTTCAACATCTATACCGCCATTCCGCTTTCTACAGAATCGGGCGTGGGAACCGTGAACACCATCCGCTACAACCGATTCAATACCACCTTTACCGGTGGCGTAGGCTTGAAAGCAGATTATGACGAAGTATTCGATTATGCTCTGAACGCTCCAACTGTGAACAAGGGCAATCTGAATCAGACGCTGATCATCATCGTTCCTAATTCTACCGATTACGGTGGCATCTGTCAGATGTGGCCAGACGGATCTGCAATAGCCTTCTGTCCTCAGAGCACCTATGGTTATCCGCTCGATACCCGTGGCGTGATTCAGCATGAGGCAGGCGGACACGGATTCGGAAAATTAGGCGATGAGTACATTTATCACAATGCCTTTATTGATGCTTGCGGTTGCAACTGCTGCGGACACGTAGATGAGTTCAACGCTTCCAAGTCACTCGGCTGGTACGACAACCTGGAGCTTACGGGCAAGATGCACAGCGTGGGCTGGAGCCATCTGATCTTCGATGACCGTTACAGCGACATCGTGGATATTTACGAGGGAGGCTACATGCACAACCGTGGCGTCTTCCGCTCGGAACCGAACTCTTGCATGAACAACGATATTCCTTACTACAGCACCATCAGCCGTGAGAGTATCGTGAAGCGCATCAAGGCTTATGCTGG
>CAKPWR010000062.1 GCA_934196725.1 uncultured Prevotella sp. | reverse complement strand
GCAACAGTGGCGGCAGACCTGATGAACGTGCTCTATGCAGGTTTTCAGAATCCTATCAGTATCAGTGTGCCGGGCGTACCAGCCAATGCCATCTCTGCTTCCATGAGTGGTGGTTCGTTCGTATCGAAGGGCAACGGTCATTTCGTGGCAACGCCAGCGGCAGTAGGCAAGGACGTAACCATCCGTGTAACGGCACGCGACAAGGGACAGACCCGCACGATGCCTCCATTCGTATTCCATGTAAGAAAGTTGCCGGATCCAACAGCATATCTGGCATTGGGAACCAACCGATTCCGTGGAGGCGGATTAGCCAAGGCTTCACTGATGGGTGCAACAGGTATTCATGCTGCCATTGACGATGGACTTCTCGATATTCCTTTCAGGGTGTTGGGCTTCGAGACCGTATTCTTTGACAACATGGGTAATGCCATCCCGCTGGCTTCAGCCGGTTCCAACTTCTCTGACCGACAGCGAGAAGAATTCAGAAAACTTTCCCGCAACCGAAGATTCTATATCTCGCATATCAAGGCTGTAGGTCCAGATGGAATTACCCGAAACCTGCCGGCTGCGATGGAAGTAATCGTGAAATAAGTGAAGAGTGAAGAACGAAGAGTGAAGAATTCAAATGCTTTGCTAATCATAAAGTTCAAAGTTCAATTTTCAAAGTATAAAGTAATGAAAAAGATATTATTCATATTCATGCTCTTGGGAATGACGCAGGGTATTTTTGCTCAGCCTCAGGCTCGTAGACAGCAGGCAAAGCAGAAGGCTCAGCAGTCTAATGCCAACAACATGACTACCCGTGCGCAGATTTCCTTTCCAACCGCAGCCCCAATGGATGAGGATGTGGTATGGAGAAGAGACATCTACCGCGAGCTGAATCTCAACGAGGATGCCAATGCTGGATTGTATTATCCGGTAGAACCGATTGGTAGCCAGATGAATCTCTTTACATCTATATTCAGACTGATGATGACGGGCAAGATTAACGTCTATCAGTATCGTATGGATGGAAACGAGAGTTTTGCTGCTGCTGACCTTGTGCAGCCTATGGCTTTCCTGGACAACTATCATATCTATTATGAGAAGCAGAATAACGGCAGAATCAAGTTGGATAATAGTGATATTCCTTCTGCAGAGGTGAAAGCCTACTATATCAAGGAGTCTACTTATTATGACCAGCGTTCGGCTACTTTCCATACCAAGGTATTGGCACTTTGCCCTATCATGACCCGTGAAGACGACTTTGGAGATGGTGGTACCAAGTATCCTCTCTTCTGGATAAAATATGATGATTTGGCTCCTTTCCTTGCCAAGCAGCAGATGATGACCAGTAATCTGAACAATGCTGCTGTGATGAGTGTGGATGATTATTTTGTACGTACTCAATACAAGGGAAAAATCTACAAGACCAATAATATGTTGGGTAAGACTTTGGCACAATACTGTCCAAACGATTCTGCCATGACCAAGGAGCAGAAGCGCATTGAGTCAGAACTGGCTGCTTTCGAAAAGACCGTATGGGGCGATCAGGCTAAGAAGGATTCGCTTGATAGCATTGCCAATGCTGAGAAACAGGTGAAAGGCAAGGTGAAGGTAAAGAAGAACCGTAGAGCCGGTGGCAGTTCGTCGGTAAGTTCTTCCAAGTCGACTACCGTCAAGAATCGTCGTCCAAAGAGCAGTTCCTCTTCTTCCAGTGGTTCTGCGCGTGTAACAGTGCGTCGTGAGCGTCATTAAACGATGCGAACGATTTACTGAAAGGTTTTATTAACACTGAATAAATAAAGAAAAATGAAAAAAGTTTTATCAATTGTTTTCATAGTAGCAGCCATGCTGTTTACAACAAATGCCAATGCCCAGATCAAGTTCGGTTTGAAGGGGGGGTTGAATGTGACAAGCATGTCATTTAGCAAGGAAGTATTCGATGCTTCCAACAAGACAGGCTTTTTTGTAGGTCCTATGCTGAAGATTACTGTGCCTATCGTCGGCTTGAGCTTCGATGCAGCAGCCTTGTACGACCAGAAAGAGGCAGATGTTAAGTATGCAGGCACCAATGGTGAACTTGGCAAGGTTAACGTGAAGCAGCAGTCTATCAATATCCCTGTGAACCTGCGTTATGGTTTCGGCTTGAGCAGTCTGGCGAATATATTCCTCTTTGCCGGTCCACAGTGGGGCATCAATGTTGGAGATAAAAACTTTAAGTGGGATGAGGCTAGCAGCTATTCTTTGAAGAAGTCAAACTTCAGTGTAAATGTAGGTGCTGGTGTGACCTTGTTGAATCATCTTCAGGTTTCTGCAAACTACAATATCGCTTGCGGCAAGTCGGCTGATGCCAGTCTTTCTAAGGCACTTGATGCAGTTGCTAATGCCGATAAAGACAAAAGTCGCAATAATTCCTGGCAGATAGCCTTGGGTTATTGGTTCTAACCAGGGAGAGTAAATAGGTCTTACTTATTAAAATATTAAAAAGCAGGTATCCAATGATGGATATCTGCTTTTTTTTTGCTAACTTTGCAAAACAAATGTCTCCAATGTGGAGCATTCAATTGTTTCAGAAGATAAAGACATGAGATACGTAGATGTGATATTGCCCCTTCCGCTAGACGGAACTTTTACTTATTCTATTCCTGTAGGGATGGAAGAGAAGGTCGTGCCCGGTATGCGAGTGCTTGTGCCATTAGGCAAAAGCAAGAAGTATATCGCCATGGTTGCGGATGTACATTCAGAGAAACCTGACTTCGAATGCAAGCCGATAGATACGGTACTGGATGAATATCCTTCCCTTCTGCCACAGCAATACCGCCTCTGGCAATGGATTAGCAGTTACTATATGTCTTCGTTGGGAGACGTATATAATGCAGCCATGCCGTCGGGAATGAAGTCTACCGAGAAATTCAAGCCCAAGATGGAACTCTATGTGGAACTGGCGAATGGATTCCGGAATGAGCAGGCGTTGCATGTGGCTCTCAATATGGTGCAGCGTGCATTGAAGCAGTCGAAGACCCTAACCACCTTCCTTACTCTTTCTCATTGGGATAGTCTGGAGGGGGATACGCCAAGGGAAGACATCAGAAAGGTAACCAAGGAAGAGCTGATGAACGAAGCACACTGTACGGCTGCGGTCGTGAAGGCGCTTATAGACCGCGGTATTCTCTTTACTTATGAGTTGGAAGTGGGCAGATTGAATACTTCCGGTGAAGCGCATCTGGATTTGATCAAACCCTTATCTATGGCACAGCAGGATGCCTACAATCAGATACTGATGCAGATGATGAAGAAAAACGTGGTGCTTCTGCATGGTGTTACTTCCAGTGGAAAGACGGAAATCTACATCCATCTCATCAGAAAAGCCATCGAAGAGCACAAGCAGGTGCTTTATCTGCTGCCGGAAATCGCTCTGACCGTACAGATTATGGAGCGACTGCATAAGGTCTTCGGAGACCGTCTGGGTATCTATCACTCTAAATACAGTGATGCGGAACGTGTGGAAATCTGGCAAAAGCAGTTGTCTGACCAGCCTTATGACGTGATATTGGGAGCGCGAAGTGCCGTTTTCCTGCCTTTCCGGAAACTGGGACTTGTCATCATCGATGAGGAGCACGAAACCTCCTTCAAACAGCAGGATCCTGCGCCCCGCTATCATGCCCGCAGTGCAGCCATCATGTTGGCTAATATGTATACTGATGCCAAGGTGTTGTTGGGAACAGCTACTCCTTCTATGGAGAGCTATTATAATGCACAGCAGGGAAAATACGGACTGGTAGAACTGAAGACGAGATATAAGGACATCCAGTTGCCGGAGATTCAGGTGGTGGATGTGAAAGACCTGCGCCATCGCAAGATGATGACAGGAGCTTATTCTCCACAACTTCTGTCGGCAGTAAGACAGGCATTGAAGAATGGAGAGCAGGCTATCCTTTTCCAGAACCGAAGGGGATTTGCACCAATGATAGAATGCAAGGTATGCGGATGGGTGCCTAAATGCAAGAACTGTGATGTATCGCTTACGTTGCATAAGAGTATTAATCTTCTGACCTGTCATTATTGCGGCTACACCTATCCCGTACCAACGGAATGTCCAAACTGTGGAAGTACCGAACTGATGGGAAGAGGTATCGGAACGGAACGCATTGAAGACCAGATAGCAGAAATCTTCCCTGAAGCCCGTATCGCCCGTATGGATCTGGATACCACCCGTACCCGTAATGCCTATGAGCGCCTTATCGCTGAGTTTTCATCAGGCAAGACCAATCTCCTGATAGGTACTCAGATGATTTCAAAGGGGTTGGATTTTGACAAAGTGAGTGTAGTAGGTATCCTGAATGCTGATTCCATGCTCAATTATCCTGATTTCCGTGCTTATGAGCATGCTTTTATGATGATGGCACAGGTGAGTGGAAGAGCTGGAAGAAAGGGTAAGCGGGGACTGGTCATCCTGCAAACCAAGAATCCTACCTTGCCGGTTATCGGACAGGTGGTACATAACGACTACGAGGGATTGTTCAAGGGAATCCTGGAGGAGAGAAAGATGTTTCATTATCCACCGTTCTTCCATCTTATCAACGTGTTCCTGAAACATAAGCATGAAAAGGTATGTCAACAGGCTAGTTTTGAACTGGGCAAAACTTTACGGGGATGGTTTGGTGAGCGCGTGCTTGGTCCGGATAAGCCAGCTGTAGCAAGGGTAAAGACCATGAATATCCGCAAGATTGTCATCAAGCTGGAGAATGGAATCGACCAGATGAAGGTAAGAGAATACTTGAAATATGCCCAGAACATGATGCTGAAAGATCCGAGATATGGAGCTTTGCAGATTTATTATGATGTAGATCCGTTGTAAGTGAAGAGTGAAGAACGAAGAGTGAAGAATTCAAATGCCAAAATATAAAATGAAAGAGGATGTGTCATGGACTTATGACACACCCTCTTTCTTTTTGTGTAGTTATGTTTTATGTCATAAGAGCTAAAGCTGTAGAATTCTTCACTCTTCACTCTTCGTTCTTCACTTCATTTAGAAATTGATGTCGAGACCAACAGCAAACACATTGTTGTTACGAGTATAGTCAGAGTTGTAGTTGAAGCTCTTCTGGGCAGAGAGCTGAACATTCTCTGAAGTTTTCTTGTGCTGATAGAAGGTATGGAAGTAAGCCACGTTCAAATCCATCTTCTTGTTGATGTGGTAGACACCACCGACGGCAGCAGAGTTGGAGCTGACAACGAACGACTTATCGTCCATGTACTCATCGCTCAAGCCATAGTTGGTGTTCTGCCAACCTGTACTCAAGGTAATCTTCTTGTTTACATCTACCTCAATACCGGCATTGTACTCCAATGTACCACGATCCAATTCCTTGTTACGATTCTTATAAGATGTTGCATTCTTGTCGTCGAACCAGTGGAAACCAACGTTTACTCGAACTGCGTCTACCGGGCTATAGCCAACACCTACTGCGAGGTAAGCTGGAATATCGCCAGCAATCTTCTTGCCGTCCTCATATTCACCGATAGCTCCGTCTATCTTTGAGTCAAACTGAGTCTTCAGCTGACCCATTGCTCCCTGAATAGCAGGATTAGCCAGAATGGCATCTGCAGCCTGTTCTGGCACACCACCTGCGATATAGGCATTGCGGAGGTTGTCAGGAAGGTTACCGATACTTGGTGTCTGGTTTACTGACTTATTCTTCAAACGAATGCGGGTCTTGAATTCATATTTGGCAGCGAAGTTCCACTTGCCGGTCTTGAAATCGATACCGAGCATAGGAGTGAATCCCAAGCCGCTCTGGTCACAGCTCAACTCAATGTTGGCTGCCTTTTCCTTAGTAGGGTCAAGAACCATATAGAGAGGCATATTGCCTACCTTGATATCCTCTACATATCCGTAGTAGTTTGTTGAAGCATAGACACCACGTACACCAGCGTATGCACTGAGGTGGTCGCTTATCTTATAGGCAGCACCTACAGATAGACCATAGTAGTACTGACGGCCGTGCATATAACTATTGTAGCTATACTTGCCTTCCTTTCCAAAATACTTATCGCTAGAGAAAACTGCAGGTACGCCATACTGTGCAGCAACCTGGTCTACGGCGCCTGCCAGTTGGCAAGCAGCAATAGCTGTCTCAGCAACAATCTTCTCGAAAGAGCCCAATCCATTATCAAAAGTACACTTACCGCCACCACCAGTGAGGGCGAAAGCAGCCTGGAGAGACCATCTACCTTTATTATAAGCATATTGGAAAGAAGGGATAACTGGAGCAAAAGCCTTACCCTTGAATTCGCGTGGAGTAGTAGGATTGTTTACATTGTTTGTGAACAATGCATAATCATTTTCAATGCTACGTGTCTGGTAAGCCAACTGCCAGTTGATGGCAAGATGCTTTCCTTCACCCATGAATACAACTCCTGCTGGATTGTAATAAACACCGTCGATACCAATAGAAGCCTCACGGCTCATCATTCTGTTGAATGCTACATGTTGATTGGTGTTAGTGAGCAAACCACCTGCAAAAGTAGGGGCTGCTGAAGCCATCGCAATGGCAAGACTAACTAATTTTAGTTTCTTCATTTTAATTATTTTAAATAAAAACGTCCGCAAAGGTAACAAGAATGTTCTATTTTACTGTTGTTTTGTGGTTTTATTTAAAATATATTAACGCAAAAAGTCCATTGTTCTGCACAGAAGTATGTTTGTGTGCAAAATAATGGACTCAAAATAGTCTTTTTCGTGTTCTGTTTTACATGCCGTTTTTACGCTTTGGCAGTTTGGGCACTCTTGGTAGCTCCATTTAAATGCGGATAGGAGATACGAGTGTGGTAAATAGCCTTCAGACGTTCGATGAGAACCTGCTTGGCAAGGGCAATATCACGGAATGTAATCGGACATTCCTTGAAGAATCCATCTGCCACCTGTCCATCAATCAACTTATTCACCAGGTTGCAGATGCTTTCCTCTGTATATTCATTCATCGACCTGGAGGCTGCTTCTACGGTATCTGCCATCATCAATATCGCCTGCTCACGTGTGAACGGGTTAGGACCAGGATACTGGAACAGAGATTTGTCTACCACCTCTGTAGGATGGGCATTGCAATAGTTGACATAGAAGAACTTAGTGATTCCTGTGCCATGATGAGTGGTAATGAAGTCTTTGATGATACCCGGTAAGCCTACCTTTTCTGCCATCTTCAAGCCTTCGTATACATGATTGATAATGATTTGAGCACTTTCCTGGTCACTCAACTGGTCATGTGGATTCACACCTGCCTGATTCTCGGTAAAGAAAACCGGGTTGGTCATCTTTCCAATATCGTGATACAAGGCTCCTGTACGTACCAGTAAACTGTTCGCCTCAATTCGGTTGGCTATTTCTGCAGCCAGGTTACCTACGGTGATAGAATGCTGGAAGGTACCCGGTGCAATCTCGCTCAGATTGCGGAGCAGCCCCTTGTTGGTATTTGACAACTCGAAGAGCGTTACGTTGGAGGTGAAGCCGAACATCTTTTCGATGATATACATCAGTGGGTAAGACAACAGGAGGAAAATACCGTTGATGGCAAAATAGGAATACATGTTGCTATCTACATTGAACACCTGATTATCCTGCATCAGCTGAAGTGCAAAGTATACCACGCCACTGGCAAGGGCAACCAGCAGGGCTGTGATGAATATCTGGGAACGCTTTGACAGTTCGCGTAACGTATAGATGGCAACCAGACCGGAAGCCAACTGTACGATGATAAACTCGTACTGGTATTTTACGGCTGCCGCACAGATAAGTATCATCGTGACATGTGTGATGAATGCCGTACGCGAATCCATGAAGACGCGCACGAATATCGGTGTCATGGCAAATGGGATGATATAAACGCTGAAGAAGTTATGACTCATGATGAGTGAAACAAAAATAGGGAACAGCGTTATCATCGCATAGAGCATAGTGATGCTGCGAGGCTTGTCGAAATAGTCTTTTCGGAACAGGCTGAGGTAGCTGGTGAACATGATGACCAGGATGAAGACGAAGAGAATCTGACCGATGATGGTTGTCGTGATTTCGTCTGCTGTTGAACTGCGGCGCTTCATCTCTTTGTCAAAAGAACAAAGCACACGGTAGGTGTTGTCGGTAATCACTTCACCACGGTCTATGATTTTCTGGCCGCTCATCACCATGCCACTGGCGAGCGGAATACTGCTGAGCATATCCGTCTTCTCAGTTTCGCTTCGTTCTTTGTCGTAAATGAGGTTTGCTTCTATATAATTATTAAGGTTGCAGCGTGACAGAATCTGGCGCTGGGCGGCTATTCTTTCATCGAAGAATATTCGCTCGTAAGCCGCAATGGTGGAATAGAAACTGCCAATAGGAACACTGCGGGCATTCTTTCCGCTGATGATGCGGATCATGCTCGTGGAGTCTTTATAGATACGATTGTATTCCGGCGTATTGATGATTCCGGTTTGATAGATTTTGTGCAGCTGCTGGGCTATGAGCTCAACATACTCTTTAGGCAGTCCGGGAATGCCCTGGCTGAAGTCGTGTCGGAACCGGTGCACCTGTACACCTTCCGTGTTAGGATTGACGGTATAATAAGGCAGGAACTGTTTCAGCAAAGAGTCTTGCTCATGCTTGATAGATTCATCTGTCTTGTAAATAGGAAAATCAAATTTTGCGATGACGGAACCGTACATCCATGGCTTTCCTACATCATACCGATACTGTCTTCCTTCATTGTGTGGCAAGAACCAAACAATGATGGCAACGGTTACGCAGATAAGAACTGCTTTTGTGGCAAAATTACGCCAATAATTGTGTTCTGGGTTGTTGAATATGCTCATTTTCGTCTAATTATTCTATTTACAGTGCGAAAATACGAAAAAAAACTATTATAATCGCAAAAAAAGATGTAAATTTGCAGAAAAATTTGAAATAAGCTATAAAATAAGACATGGCAGATAGAAAAGTAAGGGTGCGTTTCGCCCCAAGTCCTACAGGTGCATTGCACATTGGTGGTGTTCGTACCGCCCTCTATAATTATTTGTTTGCTCGCCAGCATGGTGGCGAGCTCGTGTTCAGAATTGAGGATACTGACTCTCATCGTTTCGTTCCTGGAGCAGAGGAATATATCCTGGAATCTTTCAAGTGGCTCGGCATCCAGTTTGATGAGGGTGTAAGTTTTGGTGGTGAGCATGGGCCTTATCGCCAGAGTGAGCGTCGCGAAATCTATAAGAAATATGTACAGCAGCTTTTGGACAACGGTAAGGCTTACATCGCTTTTGATACTCCTGAGGAGTTGGAAGCTAAGCGTGCCGAAATCCAGAACTTCCAGTATGATGCTCATACCCGTATGCAGATGCGCAACTCTTTGACTCTTTCTAAGGAGGAGGTTGAGCAGCTCATCGCTGACGGTAAGCAATATACTGTACGCTTCAAGATTGAGCCGGGACAGGAAATCCATGTCAACGACATGATTCGTGGTGACGTGAAGGTGATGAGCGATATCCTGGATGATAAAGTGCTTTATAAGAGTGCTGATGAATTGCCTACTTATCACTTGGCAAACATTGTTGACGACCATCTGATGGAAATCTCTCACGTAATCCGTGGTGAGGAGTGGTTGCCTAGTGCTCCATTGCACGTTCTCCTTTATCAGGCATTTGGTTGGGAAGATACCATGCCTCGTTTCGCACACCTTCCTCTGCTCCTCAAGCCTGAGGGTAAGGGTAAGTTGAGCAAGCGTGATGGTGACCGTCTTGGCTTCCCTGTATTCCCATTGGAGTGGCACGACCCTAAGACTGGTGAGGTTTCTTCTGGTTATCGTGAGAGTGGCTACTTCCCAGAGGCAGTGGTCAACTTCCTGGCGCTCCTCGGCTGGAATCCTGGTACAGAGCAGGAAATCTTCTCTCTCGATGAGTTGGTGAAGGTATTCGATATCTCCCGCTGTTCTAAGGCTGGTGCCAAGTTTGACTTCAAGAAGGGAATCTGGTTCAACCATGAGTACATCCTCATGAAGAGTGATGATGAGATTGCCAATCTCTTTGCACCTATTGTGGCAAACAATGGTGTAGAGGAAACTTTGGACCGCGTAAAGCAGGTGGTACACATGATGAAGGACCGTGTGAACTTCGTCTATGAGTTGTGGCCATTGTGCTCATTCTTCTTCATTCCTCCTACAGAGTATGATGCAAAGACTGCCAAGAAGCGCTGGAAGGAATATTCTGCACAGCAGATGACAGAACTCGCTGAGGTACTCGAGGGTATTGAGGACTTCTCTATCGAGGGTCAGGAGCCTATCGTTATGAAATGGGTAGAGGACAAGGGCTATAAGCTCGGTGATGTGATGAACGCTTTCCGCCTGACTCTCGTTGGTGAGGGTAAGGGCCCTGGTATGTTCGACATCTCTGCCTTCCTTGGTAAGGAGGAGACATTGCGTCGTCTTCGCAAGGCAATCGAAGTTTTGGGTTAATTCACAGATATAAATATCTCTCTGGGGAAATGGTCTGCTTGTATGGCAGAATTTTTCCTCAGAGAGTTCACGTATTTATAGATAGTAACTAATATCAAGAAATATCATGATCTATAATATCGTAATCTATTTTGTCCTTTGGGGTATAGCCATCGCCAGCTTATTTAATGAAAAGGTACGCAAGATGTGGCGTGGTGAACGTGAGGCTTTCAAGATATTAAAGCAGAAGGTGGATCCTAGTGCCAAGTATGTTTGGTTTCATGCGGCTTCGCTCGGCGAGTTTGAACAGGGACGACCTTTGATGGAACGCATTCGCAAGGAATATCCGCAGTATAAGATTTTGCTTACCTTCTATTCTCCTTCAGGTTATGAAGTGCGCAAGAACTATGAGGGTGCCGATATCATCTGCTATATGCCGGTAGATACTCGTCTGAATGCTATCAGATTCCTTCGATTGGTGCGTCCTGTAATGGCTTTCTTCATCAAGTATGAATTCTGGTCTAACTTCCTTCATATTCTGAAACATCGCAATATTCCTACTTATAGTGTGAGTAGTATCTTCCGTGAGGATCAGGTGTTCTTTAAATGGTATGGTAGGAGTTATGCGAATGTATTGAAGTGTTTTACCCGATTCTTTGTTCAGAATGAGGAGAGTAAGCGTCTGCTTGAAGGTATTGGAATTACTGATGTTGATGTTGTTGGCGATACCCGTTTCGACCGTGTACTCCAGATAAAGGAGGCTGCTAAGCATTTGCCTATCTGCGAGGCGTTCAGAAAGGGGGTGGCTGTTTCATCATCTTCTTCTGTTTCTTCATCAGATTCGGAAAAAGAGGCTCGTCCTGATTTCAATGTATTTGTGGCAGGTAGTTCCTGGCCTCCTGATGAGGATATCTTCATCCGTTTCTTTAATGAACATAAGGAATGGCGTCTGTTGATAGCGCCTCATGTGATTGCCGAAGAACATCTGAAACTGATTCTTTCTTTGCAGAAGGACAAGAAGGTGGTGCGTTATACCCAGACAACACCAGAAGAGGCTGCCAAGGCTGATGTACTCATTATTGATTGCTTCGGATTGTTGAGCAGTATGTATAATTATGGTGATGTAGCGTATATTGGTGGCGGCTTTGGTGTGGGTATTCATAATACCTTGGAGGCTGCTGTATGGAATATGCCGGTTATCTTTGGTCCGAACAATAAAAAGTTCCAGGAAGCCCAGGGCTTGCTGAAGTCTGGTGGCGGATTTGAAATCACAAATTACGAGAGCTTTGAGGGCTTGATGAATTCGATGATAAATAATCCTGCATTCTTGAAACAGGCAGGCGACAAGGCTGGTGCCTTCGTAGCTAGTCTCTCAGGGGCTACTGGTAAGGTTCTGGCAAAGGTGAAATTATAAAGTATCGTATATAAAGTATCGTATATAAAACAAAAGGTCTCATGGTTTTGAAAATCATGAGACCTTTTGTTTGTTGTGCTGCATAGAATTCCATTTGTTTCATTCCATGCTTGTCTTGTCTTTTGCTTATCTTATTTAATAATGCGGTAGTAATCCTCCTTGCGAGGCTTCACGGTGTGAGGATGTGCTGATGCGTAACCTAATGCCAAGGCTCCTACGCCCATCAATCCATCTGGAAGATTCCAGTCTTTTATCAATTTCTTGCCTTCTTCTGATGCAAACATGCCGTCTTCACGGTTGATCCAGCAGGAAGAAAGACCGATAGAGTGGGCTGCAAGCATCATGTTGCCCAAGATGAGGCTGCCATCCTTTACGCCATTCACATTGCTTTCTGGTGCCAGAACGATGACGATGGTTGGTGCTCCGTAATATGGATCGCTCTCTACACCCATGATGTCTGCGTTCATCTTGCGAAGCTGTGCGCAAACCTCAGGATTCTGAACTGCTATGATGAATGGCTCCTGTGTGCCATGACCTGTAGCTGCCCATGTGCCAGCTTCCAAAACCGTCTTCAACTCCTCGTCGGTAATCTGGTCAGCCTTGAAGCGACGAATACTTCTTCTCTCCTTAATGGCTTTCAATACTTCATTTTCCATTGTATATTGTTTTAAACATTGTCTTTAGAAATCTTTTCTTTTTCACTCTTTTATGCAGGGCAACCGCTTAAATCCTCCTCATCCATATACTGGCTGAGAACGCGTGCGATGCGAATCAATCCCTGCATCAGGGTCTTGCGAGGACAAGCTATGTTGAGGCGCAGGTAGCCTTGACCTGCTTTTCTGCCATACATCGTACCGCTATTTACGAATACCTTGCCATCATTCATCAGCTTTTCGTAAGCTTCGTCGCTTGATAATTCAAATGGAAGAATATCGAGCCAAACAAGGTAGGTGCCTTCTAGACGGGTAACACGAACTTGCGGCAATTCGGTATTGAAGAATTCCTTCACTGCCTGATAGTTCTCGTAGAGATACTGGTTCAGTTCGTCGAGCCATTCCTCACCCTCGTTGTACGCAGCCTGGAGAGCGATGACACCGAAAGGATTGACATCGCAAACCTCGTTGATGTTGATGGCACGGTTGATACGACGGCGCAATGCAGCATCCGGACAGATGATGTTGGCAATCTGAAGTCCGGCGATGTTGAACGACTTTGATGGAGAATTCAATACCACGCAGTTGTCACGGCACGCTTCGCTGATGCTTGCAAACGGAGTATATTGATAGCCTGGCATGATGAGCTCGCAATGAATTTCATCTGCAATGACTTTTACCCCATGCTTGAGACAAATGTCATTCATTCGCTCCAGTTCCTCTTTCTTCCATACTCTTCCGGCTGGGTTGTGAGGGTTGCAGAGAATGAAGGCTGTGGTCTTCTCGTCAGCACACTTGCGCTCGAAATCCTCGAAATCTATCTCGTAGGTGCAGTTGCCCACACGTTTCAATTCATTTTCTACCACTTCGCATCCGCTGTTCTTGATACAGGAGAAGAAGCAGTTGTACACTGGAGTCTGTACCAAGACCTTTTCGCCTGGCATGCAGATTGCCTTCAGACAGCAGGAGATGGCTGGTACTACGCCTGATGTATAGAGAATCCAGTCTTTCTCGATGTTCCACTGGTGGCGGCGTGCGAACCAGTTGATGATAGCCTCGTAATAGGAATCTGGTACGAGGGTATAGCCGAAGATTCCGTGAGCTACACGCTTTTGCAGAGCTTCGATGATGCAGGGAGCAGTCTGGAAGTCCATATCTGCTACCCACATAGGAATAACGCCGTCTTCCTTTACCAGATCCCATTTGTAGGAATTGGTGCCACGACGTTCGATGATTTCATCAAAATTGTATTTCATATTTGTTTTTTATCTAAGTTATTTCGAATGATTGATGATTTCACATGCTCCCTTTGGCGCCTTGGCAAACTCTGTGTAGGTTACACTTCCCACTTCGTCAGCCTCGATTCTTCCGGAAATAGGATTCTTGATATTGGTAATAGCTCCCTTGATGTGTGCATCGATGTTGGTACAATCCTCGAAGGCACGGTCGCATTCCTTATCAAATGTACAATCCTCCAGAGTTACATGGTCCATGTAGCAGAGAGGCTGTTCACCGCTGATATGGCAACGTACGAACTTGATGTTCTTGCTGTGCCATGCCAGATACTCACCATTCAGTTCCGAATCATAGACGGTCACATTCTCGCACTCCCAAAAACTGTCCTTGGTAGTAATCTTGGCATTGTGTATCTCTACATTCTGGCAGTATTGGAATACATACTTGGAATCGCTCTCCAGTCCATCTACATAGATGTTCTTGGAAAACATGAATGGATAGGTGCCATCGTGGAGCTTTACGTTCTTCAGTTTCAAGCCATCTACCTTCCAGAAAGTCTCATCAGCATCCGTGATGTTTACGTTCTCCAATTCCAGGTTCTTCATTTCACGGAAGAACTTAGGACCATCGATGGTGCAGTCTTTCATTACCATATTGTCGCTATACCAGATGGCGGAGCGGCTCTCTGGAGCAAAGTAGCAGTCTGTGATGAGGGAACCATCCACATGCCACCAAGGGTATTTGCCATAAAACTTGGAATGGTGGCATTCTATGTTCTTGCAGCACTTGATGCCCGATTCGCCATCTGTAATCGTGATGTCCTCCAAGCGTACATCGTGAGCACCAAAGAGGGGGCGCTCGCCTCCGAATGATTTATTCTTTATCTGTTCCATATTTTTCTATTATCCTTTCTTTTGTTATTTCAGTTTGCAAAATTACAAAAATAATGCCAAAGTTGTATAACCCAATTTGCTGAAAAATGTAACTTTATGGCGTATTTGAGGATAAAGTTGCCGAAGACAGGAAAATGGAAATCAAAAAAGGCTGAATCATGAAGCATTTTCACGATTCAGCCCTTATCGAGTTAACTTCTAAAAATCC
>CAKPWR010000061.1 GCA_934196725.1 uncultured Prevotella sp. | reverse complement strand
ATGAAAAGAAAGTATTTTAGCGCGCTGCTTATGGGTGCATTGACAATTGCCTCGGTAAGCACATTTACTTCTTGTAAGGACTACGATGATGACATTAGTAATTTGCAACAGCAGATTGATTCTAATGCAAAAGCAATTGAGACCATTCAGAATTTGATTAAGGGTGGTGGTCTTGTTACCGGAGTAACAGAAACTAGTGATGGTATTACTGTAAAGCTCAGTGATGGAAAATCAGTCACTATTTCAAATGGTAAGGATGGCGCTCCTGGTACTGCATGGACTATCGGTGCCGATGGTTACTGGTATGAGAATGGTAAAAAGACAGACAACTTGGCTCGTGGTCCTCAGGGCGAGAAAGGCGAGAAGGGCGATCAAGGCGTCAAGGGTGACAAGGGCGATCAAGGCGTCAAGGGTGACAAGGGTGATGCAGGCACAAGCGCATCCGCAGCATCTTATGAGTACTTTGTTCCTAATGCTGAATCTGGTTACTTCGACATCTACAAGGATGGCAAGAAGGTAAAACAGAGTAATGTTCAGTTTGTATCAGAAACTCCAAACTCTATCACCGCTACTTTGGATAAGCAAAACTTAATCCTCACAGGTGTTAAGGGTATTTCTGGTGAAAAGGTCGTTATTTCACTTACCGGTGATTTGACAGGCTTGGTATTCATGCCAAATCTCTACTTGGATGGTATTGAGACTTTGACTTATGATTACTTGCATGGTGAATACTTAGAGCATAAGGACAATTTGACTGGCCTTAGCCGCTTGAATACTACTACTGGCGTGGCTAAGACAATCAAGGGTCTTGATAATTATTTGCCAGACAGATTGGCCGATGCTACAGCTCTTGATCCTGCTGCTGCAGTTTTGTACAATTATGGTCCTGCTTGGGGTGTTAAGTATCACATGAATCCATCAAATGCTGATATGGCATATGAGGATATTACGGGCTTCAATCTTCTTGAGCCAACAATCTTGAACTATCATACCCGCGCTACAGCTTCAGATCTTGGAAATATTACTTCTCCAAAGTTGAACGATGCGGGTAAGGCTCTCTTCAATACTTCTAATGGTATTGTAACAGCAGGTTTGAAGATTCAGCATCCTGAAAAGTTGGAACCATTCCCAACTGTTAAAGATAAGAATGAGACAGCTAATACGGTTGCTTTGCAGGCTAAGACTGCTGCAAGTACAGTAGCTGAAGGCAAGGTTACTTCTGATTATGCTTTGATTCAGCCACAGAAGGCATACCTCGAGGCTTTGTACTGGAGATTGAAACCTCATTATGCTGGATTAGGTGCGTCTAATACCCGTATGGGTGACGAAAAGGGTATTCCTACAGCTAAGTACTTCGGTACAACTGCTACTGATGCTGCTGCTCAGGTTCACGTTTATGACTCACCTCAGGAGGCTTTGGCTGATCCAGCTGGTGCAGCTCTCGAACTTTACTATAACAGCGCAGAGGGTATTGATATTGCAAGCTACCTCGGACTCCACATGTTGGTAGAGGATGTTAAGCAGTTTACTCCTGGTACTCCTAATAAACTTGGTGTTAACTTGAAGGAGTTGTCGCTAGAAGAAGGTAAGGAATGGGGTTTGACATATCAGTTCAATCTCGTTAATTATCAGGTAGATGGCAACGCTACTATTGATAGTAAGTATGCTAAGTGGGTTAACCAGGAAGCTGGTGTTCTCCGTGCATGGAATGTTGATAAAGACGGTAATCCTACTACAACAGAATCCTCTACAGCTATCGACCGTGAGCCATTGGTTCAGGTACTCGTTAAGCGTGGTGATAAGGTGGTCTTGGATGGTTACATCTTGATTCACATTACACGCCAGAACCCAGAGGTTGCTCCTAATAAGACAATTGACTTGTTGACACAGGATGCTCAGTTCGATCTCTGCAATGATATTGATAAGTTGAAGACTACATGGTCTCAGTTCTCTTCTATTGTATTGACACAGGGTCTTGAGAATATGACCAAGAAAGACTTCGATGAGCAGTATACTATTGATAAGAAGGGTAATTATGGTAACGATGCTGCAGGTAATACAACATTGGATCTGAGGATGTTCAAGGCTGCTCCAGAGAAGGGTGGTACCTACAACGCTGCTGATGATCTTGGTAATATCGAATACTTCCCTAATACAGAGGGTACAACTAACCATGCGTTCAAGTGGCACTTGACTGCTAAGGAACTTGAGATGTTGACTCATGATCAGGCAAATCCTGTTACTGTAACTCGCTATGTACGTTACATTGGTAATGCAAAGGCTAAGTATCCTTACATCTATGTTAAGTTGACTTACAACTTGTCACGTATCAATAAGAACCAGACATTCGGTGAGTTGATTCCTGAGTACTGGAAGGGACTTGATGGTTCTGTAAATGGTAAGGATGCTGTTATCTTCGATGTTAAGGAGCCTACAAATGGTGGCGATATCCTTGGTATTAGCCGCAAGGTTACTTCTACTTTGAAGGGTAATGTTGCTAAGTTAGTAGGTACTCACAAGTATTACTTCGTTCCTGAGCCTGTTGTTGTTGGTGGTTATACTATCACTCCACAGAGCAGTGCTGCTGATACTAAGTGGAACAAGTTGTTCTGCAAGTATATCACTGGCGACTCTCACGTATTCAGCAAGGCTAAGTTGCAGGAAACTCTTGAGGGTTGCGCTATTAAATACGCTGATGGTGCATTCACGAATGAAGATCTCTATGCAGTAAAGGGTACTTCTTATGTTAAAATTGCTACATTGGATCCTGCTACTAGTGAGATTACATTGGTAAAGAATGAAACAACAAAGGCTGTATTGAATGCGATTGGTTATGAGCCTGCAAATGCTAATATCCAGAAGGAGCTCCGCTCTTGGGTAGGTGTTGTAACTGAGAATTCTTGTGGTGTAGCTGAGTATGTTAAGGATGGTATCTTCCTGACATCTTGGGAGCGTCCAATCAACTTGATTGATGTTGCTACAGAGCCACGTATCGATGCTAACACCAATGGTAACGTTATCTACGCTCTTGATCTCTTCAAGTTGTACGACTGGCGTGGTTGGAATACTGCTACTGTTTCTGAGGCAGGTTGTGTAGCTAACCAGAGTAATATGTGGGGTGACCACCTCTGGTTCTGGGGTTACTACAATGTGAAGTCTATCACAATCGATACTACACCTGCTAAGGTTAAGACAACTCTTGGCGGTGGTAGCTGGACTACAATGGATCAGATTAGTAACCAGGTTGAACTCAAATGCGGTAATGTAAGTGGTAATGCTGCAGATCCTAAGACTAAGGGTAAAGTAACTTACACCAACGATTTGACTTCTTACAACTCTGCAAGTCAGAATGCAGCTTTGACAACCTTCATGGAGGCTAATAAGGCTAAGTTCGGTACTATCTGGTACTACAATAATGGTGGTAACGTAGAGACCTTCAAGGTAAAAGTTCCTATCACTATCGCTTACGAGTGGGGTGAGTTTACTACTGAGGTTGAGTTCACAATCAACGGTACAATCGGTGATTAAGACATTTATTGAAAAGGAAATTAATAATTAAGCTCTAATTAGAGGGTGTGCCTAAAAGAGCGGCACACCCTCTTTTTATTTAAAAATGTGACGGGTATGAAAAAAACTATATTATATTCTCTCTTGGCTATTTTGGTCTTCTCATTATGCTCATGCGGTGAGAAAAAGAAAAGTCGCGAACAGCAGGTTGATGAATTCAGAAGCGAATTGACAGAAGAAGATACGGCTGCTATGTTGAAGCTTTGTGATGATGCCATGGCGCAACTCAAGGCAAAGGATTATAACGCAGTGCTTGCCAATTTGCATGAATATACCGATTCTACGCAAGAAGTAAAACCTCTCACAGAAGAAACAAGACAAAGATATCTTAACAAGTTTAAGATGTTCCCTGTATTGGATTATACACGCGTATATTACTCATTCCAGTTGCAAGGCTGCAATGATGTGAAATATGATGTTACCTTTGCAACGGCAAAACAGGCTGGAACCGCTGAACCGGCAAAGACAGCTTATATGTTCAATCCGGTGAAAGTAGACGGCACTTGGAAACTGTGTGTAAAGACGGCTACTGACGAAATAGATATGAACATGCGCTAATAAAACATTTAAACTTACCTATTATGAAGAAATCATTGTTTGTCATATTACTGGCTTGTGTGTCTGCACCCGGTTGGGCTCAGATACAGCGCACTGCTGTATTTGATTTCAGTCAGCCACTCAGCCTTACTCCTTCCATAACTCCACCTGAAGGTAATAGTAATGAAGTTCCCGTTACTGATAATGTTTTCTCTAATGGCGACATCACTATTGATTTTGAGTGGGGTAATCAGGGATTGGGTACATCCATCTTAAATTTTACTAATCGCTATACTAAGGAAGTCACCTATTATCTCAAAGTCAGCCAGCAGGCATTGATGAAAGTTCATGCGCCTGGTATCGGACGTCTAGACAGAGTATCTTTCTCCGAAGGTAGTAGTGTAGGTGATCTTCGAGTGACAGACGATGAATTAGGAAGTCAGGAAGATGGATACAAAACATGGATTAATGATAAAGAGCAGGATATCCATGACTTAATATACAAAAACAGTTTTTCGAATGCTCAATTAAAAAAGATTACGGTACTCTATACCATGCCGTCTACCATTCTGACTGCTACAGGTGATTTGGAGAATGGCAGTATTTTAGAGTACTTTGAAAATATGCATCTTACATTCGACCGCAACATGCTGGTTAAAGATGCATCCAAAATCACACTCTCTGATGGAACGGGCAGCCAGACGCTTTCTGCTACTGTAAAAGACAAGGTGGTAACCTTATCTGCTGCTAGCCAGATAGCAAAGAATGGTACCTATACACTTACGGTTCCTGCAAAGAGTTTTGTTGATAAGGAAGGCTTTGAAAACAAGGAAATGAAATTCACTTTTGTCATCAAGGCTCCTTTTTGTCCTGTTTCGATTACTCCTGCAGCGGGTACCATTGAAACTTTACCTCTTACTATTGCCGTAGATTTCGGAGAGAAGGTTGGATATGTAGATGAGGCTGCCAGCGTGAAATTACTGAAAGATGGTAACGACTATCTGACAGCAAAGGCTGTCAAGGCATCTGATACGAAGGTTAATTTTGAAATACAGGGTGCTGCAGGTGCTATCTCAAAGAAGGGTACGTATAAACTTGTAGTTCCTGCTAATGTAGTTTGCAACGACAAGAAGGGCGTTGCTGAATGGGAACGCTACAATAAGGCTTTCGATGTAGAATATGTTGTAGTTGGTTCTGCCGAATACCTGAAAGCTCTGGAATTGTTGCAGAATAATTCGGTGGGCTATCCTAAGGTTACCAGTGCTGCTTATGTCGCTTTGAAAGAAGTTGTCGGGAATGAGGCATCAACAGATACAGAATTTAAGGCTGCTATTGATGCTTATTATAATGAAACGGATGTTCTTCTTCCTGAGAACAAGAAGTGGTATAAGATAGCCAGTGTAAATACGAAGAATGAACGAAAATATCTTGCCGTAAGTGACAACCAGATTCAATTGGTAGACAATATTGATGAAGCTTCTGCGTTTGAGGCGTTAGACCATAGTGGAGTCTTCACCTTGGGTGATGCTGATGACAATATGCTGAATGTCAATGGAGTGACAACTGATGCGGGGGCAGAAGTAAGCAAACTTACAATTGCCAAACTGGATGGCTCTGCTGTACAACTCGAATCGGGTGATGTCTTTGATGCCGACAAAGCATTGGGTACATTCTCATTCAAGGGCTCTTATCCATCAGTAACGGGAAACTCTAGCGTTGCTTATGCTTTGTGTAATCATGCAGACAATAAATATCAGACTGAAGCAGATGTTGTTGCTCCATATTGGCAAAGCAGTCTGACCAGTGCCTTCGCATTTGTTGAGGTTGAAAAACCTGCAGCAGCTATCAAGACCGTAGAGACTGCTTACAAGTTGACACCTGCAATAGTAGAAAGCAATGCTGATCTCCTGACTCTTTCTTTTGATGGGTTGAGTCATGTTACAGTAATGAGTGATGCCGATGCCTACATCACTGATGAGAAGGGTGAGCGTGTGAAGAACGTTACCTTTACTCCGGTAACAGGAAAAGACAATCAGTTTACTGTTGCGTTGACTGACTTGGCAAAGGCTAGCTATCAGTTGGTAATCCCAGAAGGAACCTTCCATTATGAAAAGAATAATAAGGAAGTAAAGACGCAGGCTATCAAAGAAAACTTTACAATAGGAAAGGGCGGCTCTCCTGAAGATCCAAACCTTCACTACGATTATTCTATATACCAGCAGTTGCCTAATACATCTGTAACTCAAAAGGATGTTGCATTGAATGGATTCATGATTAAAAACATAGGATACTATGATGGTTTGGTTGCTAATCCTGATAGAGAAGTGAGACTTGCAGTTTACGACAACAACAAGACGATTCGTACAGGACACTTTGAAAGCTATGTAGATCCGGAAGATCCGTCAACGCCTACATTGCTGTTAGTCTTTGATACACCGATAAGAGAAGGTGAATTGAAAGCCGATCTTTACGCTATAGTAATTTTGAAGGGAACCTTCGGAGATACAAACTTTGGAAAGTTCCTTGAAGACAAGACCACAACCCAAGCCAGTGACTGTCATACAAACCCAAGAATGACGATTTCAATCGAAGTAGACAATGATAAGGCTACTGGTATCGAACAAGTTGTGAATTCTACTGAGAAGAACAATGTAATCTATGATGTCCAAGGACGTAAGGTAAAGCAGATGAACCGTTCTGGTATCTACATTGTGAATGGAAAGAAATTCGTAAAGAAATAAAATTTAATGTAGAAAGTTATGAAATCAATTAAACTGCTCATGGCAACGGCCATGTTAGCCATCGGCTCTACAGCCGCTATGGCACAAGCATCCTACACAGACAAGGATGGAAACGAATATCAGTTTAAGCGTCACTGGTTCCTGGATGTTCAGGCTGGTGGACAATATACTGTAGGTGAGGCAAGCTTCTCCGACTTGCTTTCTCCTAACTTTCAGGGTGCCATCGGCTACCAGTTCTCTCCTGTTTTCGGACTCCGTGGTCAGATTAACGGTATCTGGAGTAAGGGCGGATGGAACGGATACAAGGCTACCAAGGACGGTACTCCGTATACCGCCAGCTACAAATGGAAATATGTAGCTCCGGGTGTGGACTTTATGTTCAACCTCTCTAACCTCTTCTGTGGTTGGAACCCGAACCGCGTGTTCAACGCTACTGCCTTCGTAGGTGGTGGTATCAACTGGGCTGGAGCTAACCAGGAGGTAAACGACCTGGCTGCCAACATCAAGAATCAGAGCAACTATCTGCTGGAATATCTCTGGCAGGGAAAGAAGGTTCGCCCATACGGCAGAGCCGGTATCGATCTGGAATTCAAGGTAAGCAAGGCGGTGAGCATCATGCTCGAAGGCAATGCCAACATGATTTCAGACAAGTACAACTCTAAGAAGGCAGACAACCCTGACTGGTACTTCAATGCACTGGCAGGTGTACGCATCAACCTGGGCAAGAGCTATACCAAGAAGGCTAAGCCGGTAGAGGAACCTGCTCCGGCACCAGCTCCTAAGCAGGAATATGTAGCTCCTAAGCCAGAGCCTAAGCCAGCTCCTGTAGAGAAGAAGGTAGAGGAGATTCGCCGTGACATCTTCTTCACCATCAATTCTTACAAGATTGCTCCTGCTGAGGATGCTAAGATCCGTGAGGTGGTTGACTTCCTTGGAAAGAACCCAGAGGCAAAGGTTGTAGTAACCGGTTATGCTGACAAGGGTACAGGTAATGACGTCATCAACGACCGCATTGCTGCCAAGCGAGCAGCAGCTGTGGTTTGGATGCTGACAAAGAAATATAATATACCTTCTGAGCGCATTACAGAAGAATCTAAGGGTGCACGTGTGCAGCCTTTTGCAGAAAACGCAGAGAACCGTGTAACGATCATGATCGCTAAGTAGTACGGTAAGTTTATAATGCGACAATCAATTATTTTAATTGGTGGCGGGGCATCCTCAGGGTGCCCCGTTTTTCTTTCAAATGATAATTATTCTTAATTATTAATGCTTTATTAGTTGATTTTCAGCAGTATTTCTTACCTTTGTTCCGAAAATCTGTGCAACTGCACAAAAATTCGGAATACAATGATTATAACTCGGCAGAAATATTTGGAAATGTTGGTAGCTGGTCAAGGTAATGGACTAGTAAAAATAGTAACTGGTGGAAGAAGATGTGGAAAGTCCTTCTTGCTGTTCCAAATCTTTCATCAGTACCTTTTGCAGCATGGGGTAGATGAAGGGCATCTGATAGAAGTGTCTCTTGATGATAGACGTAATCGCAAACTTTGTGATCCTGATGCTTTGCTTGATTATCTTGATTCTCGTATAAAAAGTGATGGCAAAACAAATTTTATTTTTCTTGATGAAATTCAACTTGTTGATGATTTTACAGGAGTATTGCTTAGCCTAATGCATACTCCTAATACTGAAGTTTATGTATCAGGTTCAAACTCGAAGTTCCTGTCCAAAGATGTTGTTACCGAATTCCGTGGAAGAGGACAGGAAATAAGAATTTGGCCGTTGTCGTTTTCTGAATATTATGGTGCTGTGGGGGGAGAACGCTCGCAAGCGTGGAAAGACTACTATACTTTTGGAGGACTTCCCCAGATTTTGTCTTTAGATACAGAAAGAGCCAAACGTAGCTATCTTAGGGATATTTATGATTCCTAAGACATAGCCAAATTTTTGAGCAACTTTTTGTGTTAATAAATACAAAAGAGGTATTTTGGAACATACAGGCACTAAAATATCGGTAGCAGAAATGGTCAAAAATGATTTTTCTGTTACAAATCAACACGGAACTCGTTCTTTTAATAGCGTGTGGCTAGATTCCTAATTAGTTATCCGTGTTTGTGTCTTTACAAGACTCTAAATGGCAGTAGCACAGACTGCTATAGTTCACTTGTTTCGGACTTATGATATTGCAAGTTTCTCATTGCTGCTCTTTGAATCCAACGGTTCCCATTTTCTGTTCTGCTTGCCTATGGCGAACATTCTGAGAATGAGTTTGAACTTAACGGCATTCAATGCCTTGCGTTTTGTGTCTGAATCTTGCTTACCTCCTAATTTACGGTTATAAAATGATTGTAACTCTGCATCATATTGTACAACAACTGAGGCCGCCATGGATAGATCTGCTTTCGCCTGACCATCACAGCGTGCTGAAGGTCGGGGACGCCATTTCACACTGGTGCCTGAAGTGTGGGAGTGCGGTGCAACGCCGACATAACTGGCATATTGCCTTGCTGTTTCAAAAGCGGTAAAGTTTCGAGTAATGACAATGACATTTATGGCATTGACGAAGCCAATTCCCGGTATTGTCAGAAGATTCTTGTAAGTAGCCAAAAGGCTATCGTCTGTAGCCAGCAACTTCTGCTCTTCCAACTCGATGTTTTCAATGTCATGACCGAGTTTTCTGATGTAGCCATCATATAATTGGGTATCTTCCTTTGTGGTGCACAGCTGTCTTCTGTTCATGAAGCATGTACGCTGTTCCACCAGGAACTTACGCTCATTCATCAGTGCCTTGAGTCTCTGCATGGTCTTGTCAGGCATATTATAAGGCTTGACACATTCAGTACCATTATAGCGATAGAGAAAGTCTGCAATCTTGGCAGAGTCAATCTTGTCGCTCTTGTCCTTGGGCCCCATGGGATAATGCTTTACCACATGGGTGGAGAGCATGCAGAACTGATAGTTCCTGGTATTAAGAAACTTCTCCAGCTCCATGGAATAGCTGCCGGTGAACTCCATTCCGAAGAGACTGTTCGAGAGAACCACATGATTCTTCTTGAGCCATGTGCACATTTCGCCAAATCCCTTGCGGGAATTGTTGAATACATCGTGAGAAAAGTCCTTAATTGGGGTTTCTTCACAGAAAATTGATACGTCAATGACATTTTTTGAGATGTCGATGCCGATAAATGATTTATTTTTCATACCTTTGTACCGCATTTTGCAGGAAGGAGCTCTCTATGTCAGGGTAAGCCACATCTTTTACAAGCTGGCGCACAGCTAAATCCCTAAACGGCACTTGACCTGGCATTTCTGGCAGGGGAGACTAGATCAGGGAAAGGTCTTTGTCTAAGACAAAATAGTTCACTACCCCCGTCCGGAGTTCCTTCCATTTCAGATGCTCCGGCAAAGGTAGTGAAAAAAACGCAGACAAAAGACTTAGTCGGGAAATAGTTATGCTCTAAGAAGTGCGATAGTTCACTTTTGCTGCATTTTAGTTCTTATATGCATCTGTCTCCACATATGGTGTTCCACGCTTTATCACGGCAAACATACGAAGGACCAGCTTGAACTTGACGGCATTGAGCACGATGCCACCGCATTTTTCCTTTCTCTTGCGTATCCAATAGTCTCTTATTGAAGGATTGTTCCTTATGGCGGAAAGGACAGCTATGGATAAGTCTGCCTTGGCTTCAGAAAAGCCTTTCTTGGAAACCCCCGTTTTCTTTCTTACTGAGGTACCAGATTCCTTTTTAAAAGGGGCTATTCCTATGTAACAGGCATATTTGCGAGGATTGCTGATTGCAGTGAAATTTTCCGTCAATACAATGGTTTCCAACGCTATGATGCGACCAATGCCAGGAATGGAGGTCAGCAGATTGTAATTCTTTCTGATGCTTGTATCTTCATTCATGTAGCTGTCAATCTCTTTGTCTATTGCTTTCTGGTTTTCCTGCATGTTCTTCAGCAGGAGTTTCTTGCGTTCAACGGATAAGTCTGTATCGTATGCGCAGATATCATGAAGCTGCTGCTTATAGAGAGTTGACTGCTTGGTGTTCTGCTTACGCTCTGCCAGCAATCTCTTCAACTTGAAATAGACAGGTGAAGGAAGTTTGGAGGGATTGCGAAGAATCTTCTTGTGGTTCTGCTCACAATAGATTGCTATTCTGAAAGCATCCAGTTCATCAGTCTTGATACGGTCTAGAGAGCGCTGGTCATCATCCAAGTCTGGCTCGAAGCGATGCATTTTGCGAGGTTCCACCATACCATAGATATATTCTTTGGATTCCAGCCATAATCTGAAGTTTTGGTTATAGAGTCCAGTATATTCCATACAGAACAAAAAGGTATCGAAGTCTTTTCCTACCTTTGCGACCCAGGAGCCAATCTTTTTGAACCCAGCATCATCATTGCTCACCTTAATATGAGCATTCTTCCAGTCGATGGTTTCACCATCATAATAAGCAAGGTCGAGAGTCTTCTTGGAGACATCTACGCCAAAGTAAAGTTCCTTATCCATATTATTGACATTTTAGCATTAAATGGAAACAAGAAAACATTTGGTTTGGCGAAGGACTGAATCAAAAAATAGTGATATTCTAGCGTGACATACAGTTCACCTTAACACCCGTTAACCAATTCGTTTAAACTTGTTTCCAGGTGCAAAGGTAAAAGAAGTGACATATATTAAGGATATTGTAGAGCGTAATAAAATTAAAGTGCCAGAGGGGTTACGTGAACTTGTGCGTATTTTAGCATCAGGAATAGGCTCTTCTACTAATCCGACCAGGATTTGTAATACCTTTCAATCTGTAAGTCAATTACAAATAACTGATAAGACAATAAATGAATACATCTCAGACATACAGGATGCTTTTCTTATAGAAGAGGCTCTCAGGTATGATGTTAAAGGTAGAAAATATATTGGTACAGAGACCAAGTATTATTTTTGTGATTTGGGATTGAGAAATATAGTATTGAATCTCAGACAACAAGAAGAAACACATATTATGGAAAATGTCATTTATAATGAACTAAGAATGCGTGGTTACTTGGTTGATGTCGGTTTAGTTGAATGTTGGACAACGGACGAGAATGGAAAAAGGAAACGTAGTAAACTAGAAGTTGATTTTGTAGTAAATAATGGAGCCGAACGTGTGTATGTTCAGTCGGCTTTTAATATGCCAACTAAAGAAAAAGAGAAACAGGAGCGTCGTTCTCTTATAAATATCGCTGACAATTTTAGAAAAGTAATTGTTGTGAAAGATGATATTAAGAGAAAGATTGATGATGATGGTGTTGTCACGATTGGACTCTTCGACTTTTTGCTAGATGAGCAGAGTATAGAGAGATATTAAGCCTAAGCCCCGACTGCTGTTCTGCAGTCGGGGCTTTCACCATATATCCGTAAGCAGACGCAAGTAGCTGCGTTGGCCATCGCAAGTACTTGCGAAAAGCAATGAAGCCTGTTTCGAAGGGCATCGAAACAGGCTTCATTTATTTATTCTAGAATTCTGCGTTCTTTGGTGTACGTGGGAATGGAATCACGTCGCGGATATTCTGCATACCGGTTACGAAGAGAATCAGACGCTCGAAACCGAGACCGAAACCTGCGTGTGGGCATGAACCATACTTACGGGTATCGAGATACCAGTTCATATCCTTCATAGGGATGTTGCGAGCCTCAATCTCACCCATCAGCTTGTCATAGCTCTCCTCACGGACAGAACCACCGATAATCTCACCAATCTGTGGGAACAGTACGTCGGTACCCTGAACGGTCTGACCGCTCTTGCCACCGAAACCACTCTCCTCCTCGTCTATCTTCATATAGAATGCCTTGATAGCCTTAGGATAGTTGGTCATGATAACCGGGCGCTTGAAGTGCTCCTCTACGAGGAAACGCTCATGCTCTGAAGCCAGGTCATCACCCCACTCGCATGGGAACTCAAACTTCTTGCCGTTGGCAATAGCCTCCTGAAGGATGCGGATACCCTCGGTATATGGAAGATGAACGAAGTCGGAATTCAATACGCCTTCCAGACGGGCAATCAGACCCTTGTCTATCATCTTGTTCAAGAAAGCAAGATCGTCCTTGCAATGCTCCAGTGCCCAACGGATACAATACTTGATGAAGTCTTCCTCCAACTCCATCAAACCGTCCATATCCAGGAAAGCAACCTCTGGCTCTACCATCCAGAACTCAGCCAGGTGGCGAGGAGTATTACTGTTCTCTGCACGGAAGGTTGGACCGAAGGTATAGATGGCGCCGAGTGCTGTAGCACCGAGCTCACCCTCCAACTGACCGGAAACGGTCAATGAAGTCTGCTTGCCGAAGAAATCATCAGAATAGTCAATCTTGCCATCCTCGGTCTTCTTCAGGTTGTAGAGGTTCTTGGTAGTTACCTGGAACATCTGACCTGCACCCTCGCAGTCGCTGGCTGTGATGAGCGGAGTATTGAAATAGAAATATCCATGCTCATGGAAGTAAGTGTGGATAGCCATTGCCATGTTATGGCGGATACGCATTACGGCACCAAAGGTATTGGTACGGAGACGGAGGTGAGCATACTGACGCATGTACTCGAAGCTCTGTCCCTTCTTCTGCATAGGATAGTCGCTGCCGCAGAGACCGTAAATCTCGATGCTCTCGCACTGGATTTCAACACTCTGTCCGGCACCCTGGCTTTCTACCAGCGTACCTACGGCACTGATACAAGCACCGGTAGTAATCTGACGGAGCTGATTCTCATCGACCTTTGATGGGTCGACTACTATCTGAATATTATTAATAGTAGAACCATCGTTAAGAGCGATAAAATCGACTGCTTTGCTACTACGATGGGTACGAACCCATCCCTTGACATTCACGATTGAGCCGTAGGCTGTACTCTTGAGCAAGTCTACAACTTTAGTTCTTTTTACTTTTTCCATTGTTAATTAATAGGTTAAAAAGGAGACTAAACAGATAGTCTCCTTTCTTATTATATCTTATTATCCTTATTCAAAAGCACCCATGCGGAGCATGTCTACCTCCTTCTCAGTAAGGAAGCGCCAGTCACCGCGACGGAGATTTTTCTTTGTCAAACCTGCGAACTGTACACGGTCGAGCTTGGTAACACGATAGCCGAGACTCTCGAAGATACGGCGCACGATACGGTTCTTGCCACTATGAATCTCGATGCCAACCTGTGCCTTGTCGCGATCATCAGCATACTCTACAGCATCTGCCTTGATTTCACCATCTTCCAAGGTGATACCCTCGCGGATCTGATCCATATCGTGAGCTGTCAGGTTCTTATCGAGATGAACGTGATAAACCTTCTTCTTCAAGAACTTAGGATGAGTCAGCTTAGAAGCCAAGTCACCATCGTTGGTCAAAAGAAGTACACCTGTTGTATTACGGTCGAGACGACCTACAGGATAGATACGCTCAGGACAAACATCCTTTACGAGGTCCATCACAGTCTTGCGCTGCTGAGGATCATCACTGGTTGTAACATAATCCTTAGGCTTGTTGAGCAATACGTATACCTTCTTCTCCAAAGTTACAGGAGCATCGTGGAACTTCACCTCATCGGTACGAAGAATCTTTGTACCCAACTCGGTAACAACCTCACCATTGACTGTTACCAGACCTGCCTGGATGAACTCATCAGCCTCACGGCGAGAGCATACACCAGCATTGGCGAGGAACTTGTTCAAGCGCAATGGCTCTGTTGGGTCGATGTTCTCCTCCTTATATTCGATACGCTTCTTCATGCTATACTTAGCATTTGGATCGTAACCAGGAGTGTGCTGACGGAAACCGCCACCACGGTTGTTGCCATAGCCACCACCCTGTGGACGGCCATAACCGCCACGGTTGTTGCCATAACCACCCTGCTGAGGACGACCATAACCACCACGATTGTTGCCATAGCCGCCACCCTGTGGACGACCATAACCACCACGGTTGTTGCCATAACCACCCTGCTGAGAACGAGACTGGTAACCGCCCTGCTGGCGTGGCTGGTAGCCACCCTGCTGACGAGGCTGATAACCACCCTGCTCATCATTATTGTTGTAACGAGGACGATAGCCCCCCTGCTGAGGACGAGACTGGTAGCCTCCTTGCTGACGAGGCTGATAGCCACCACCACGATTGTTGCTACCATAACCGCCACGGCTCTGATAGCTGCTGCGCTGTGGACGCTCGCTGCCGCCAGTACTCTGCAAACCTGCTCCGAAACCTTCCGGACGGAAACCGCCTTCGCTGTTACTGCTACTTCTATCGCTGCTGTATGCGCGATGTGAATTGATACGAGGACGCTGTGTGCGACCTACTGGACGATAACTCTTCTGATAACCACCTGCTGGGTTGTAGCCCTCACGGGTTCTCTCATTCTCAGAAGACTGATCTTGAGGTTTGTTTTCAAATTCTGAATCCATTTTCTTAAAATACTTAATAGCCTCACGGCTGGGTTAATAAATCTAATTTTTACTTATATATATGTACTAAAACTACAAAATTCCTTTGTGTATATTAGATACCTGTATAATTGCTTGGTGTGATTGCCATCAGTTCTGCCTTAACACTATCACTCACATTCAATCCCTGGATAAACTCATGAATAGTTTCCTCAGTCATGTGCTGGTTGGTACGTGTCAACGCCTTCAATGCCTCGTAAGGATGTGGATATGCCTCACGGCGAAGGATAGTCTGGATAGCCTCAGCTACAACTGCCCATGTATTATTCAAATCTTCCTGCAGTTTCTCCTCGTGAAGAATCAGTTTACGCAAGCCCTTCAATGTACTCTGGATAGCAATGACGCTATGACCGAGAGGCACACCGATGTTACGGAGTACGGTACTGTCAGTAAGGTCGCGCTGCAAGCGGCTAACTGGAAGTTTCTGTGCCAGGAACTGAAGAATGGCATTGGCTATGCCCAGGTTACCTTCACTGTTCTCATAATCGATAGGATTCACCTTGTGAGGCATCGCACTTGAGCCTACCTCACCTGCCTTGATCTTCTGCTTGAAGTAATCCATAGAGATATACAT
>CAKPWR010000060.1 GCA_934196725.1 uncultured Prevotella sp. | reverse complement strand
AAGATGTCTGGATTTAAACAAGAAATTAAAACAGAATCCAAGTTATTGATATAGTTGCCATAAGCTTTTCATTCACAAGGAATCAAAAAAAACGTGGACAGACATTAAGTCAGAATACGATAGGATTATTCTTGTTGACTTATGGGATATGAGACGAAATCCCAAGTACCTCATTAGGCAGTTCAAAAGAAAACTATAAGAAGACAGCCAACTTTCAATTGGGATATTGAAGGTTGGCTGTTTTCTACTATTTAAACGAATTATTTTTACTTATTCACCACATTGATCGGATTGCCCTCGAGGAACGCCTTGACGTTGGCGGCTACCTGCTTGTTCAGGCGCTCGCGAGCCTCGTAGGTGGCCCAGGCAATGTGAGGGGTGAGATAGGCATTAGGCTCGTTCCAGAGAGGATTGTCCTTTGATGGTGGCTCCTGGGCCATTACGTCTGCACAGTAGGCTGCAAGACTGCCTGCGTGAAGAGCTGCGGCTACGGCTTCCTCATCAACCAGCGGTCCACGACCGGTGTTCACCAGAATGGCGGTATCCTTCATCTTCTCCAGACTCTCGGCGTTGATGAAATGATAGGTGTCATCATTCAGCGGACAATGAAGAGAAAGGATGTCGCTCGTGGCAATCAATCCCTCCTTGCTCACCTTCTGAATCCACTCAGGCAATGAGCTGGAACTCTTGCTGGTGAAGGCACAGATGTTCATACCAAACTGGCGGGCGATGTTGGCTACCTTCATTCCGATATTTCCCAAGCCCATGATACCCAGGGTCTTGCCGGCAAGCTCCATCAATGGGGTGTCCCAATAACAGAAATCCTTGTTGTATGCCCAGCGCTCGTTGCGGTTCTCCTGAGCGTAATGCTCTACGCGGTTGGTTACGGCAAGGATGAGGGCGAAGGTTATCTGAGCCACGCTGTCCGTGCTGTAGGCAGGAATGTTGGTCACGATGATGCCTTGCTCCTTGGCAGCCTTGATGTCTACTACGTTGAAACCCGTAGCCTGAATGCCGATATATTTCAGGTTAGGAAGCTGCGCCAGCGTTTCTGCATCCATCTGCACCTTGTTCAGGAGGACGATGTCGGCATCCTTGGCACGTTCCACTTTCTCTGCGTCTGACGTGCGAGGGTAGACCACTACCTCGCCCAACTGCTCCAGAAGATGATAATCCAAATCTCCCGGATTGGCGGCATATCCATCTAAGATAACTATCTTCATAATTTTTTCTCGTTTTATTTATAATTTACTCTACGTAATCTACCTTTATCACGATGACACGAATAGACTGGTCGTTGGAATCGTTGTTGATCTTGGCGATGTGCCAATCGTTAGGGAAGAAGATGAAGAACTCGTTGGGATTGCTGTCGTAGAAACGAGCCTTCGACTTGTCGTAATCATAATGGATCACGTCAGGACGATACTTGCAGTTGGGCTTGCTGGTAAGGTGGTCGATGACGCCGAACCGCTCCACGCCCTTCACGACATACTGGAAGTCGATGTGCTTGTAGTGGCTCTCGCTCTGTCGCTTCTCCAGCGGTCCGTTCTGGCTGTCTTCTACGCTGACGGTGAGGTCAGAACCCGGAATCTGATGCTTGCCCTTTGGAATCGTCAGGAGATCGGTCTTGGCGATGTATTCGAAGAGCGCCTTCCACTGCTTGGGATTCTTCTGATACTGCTGGTAGAAGTCTACCAGGTTGACACTGGCGTGAGGGTTTGCCTTGGTGAAACCGTTTCTCCAGGCTCCCTTCCTTGCCCATTTCTCTGCCTTCTTCACCAGCTTTGGGTTGTCGGCATAGGATGTAGTGTAAAGACCTTCCTGAGCGCAGCAGTCCTTGCCGGCAGTCTGCTCAGAATGGCAAGAACCTTTCTGGCAGCACTGTGCCTGTGCTGCCAAAAAGGTACTGGATAATAGGGCAATGCCCATTAATATTTTCTTCATATTTTCTGATTTGTCTGAAAACCTGTTCGTTCTTCTTTGTCTGAACACTTATAGATATGAAAACCTATTCGTTCATCAGGAAGTTCTTGAAGGCATCGAAGTCCTTGGTCATCTGGATGCTCTTCTTCTCGCCCTTCATGAATTCTGCAAGACGGGCTGGAATCTCGATGTCGCTCTCCAGGATGCTGTCTACCTTCTCCTTGAACTTGGCTGGATGAGCGGTCTCCAGGAAGACGCCAACCTCGCCTGGCTTCAACTGCTCCTTCAGGGCACGATAACCGCAAGCTCCGTGAGGGTCAAGTACATACTTGGTATCATTGTAGCACTGCTTCATGGTCTCGGCAATCTGCTCGTCCTTGTATGTAGCACCACCGATGTAGGCTGCGATGGCATCGTGATTGCCCTTGTAGAGGTCGTAGATGCGGGCAAAGTTTGAAGGGTCGCCTACGTCCATGGCATTGGCAATGGTCTGCTTGCTAGGCTGCGGATTGTACTTGCCAGTCTGCAGATACTCGTAGAAGATGTCGTTGGCGTTGTTGGCAGCGATGAAGCGGTGGATAGGCAATCCCATCTCATGACCGAAGAGACCGGCTGTGATGTTGCCGAAGTTGCCGCTAGGCACGCAGATAACCAACTTGTCGGCGAGACCCTTCTCCTTCATGCGGGCATAGGCGTTGAAATAATAGAATGCCTGAGGTAGGAAGCGGGCCACGTTGATAGAGTTGGCTGAGGTGAGCTTCATGTGCTTGTTGAGCTCCTCATCCATGAACGCAGACTTCACCAGCGCCTGACAATCGTCGAACACGCCGTCTACCTCGAGGGCTGTGATGTTCTGGCCGAGGGTAGTGAACTGGCTCTCCTGAATCTTGCTCACCTTGCCCTTAGGATAGAGCACGTAGACGTGGATGCCGTCAACGCCGAGGAAACCGTTGGCTACAGCCGAACCGGTATCGCCCGATGTAGCAACGAGCACATTCACCTCTTCCTTGCCCTCCTGACGTACGAAGTACTGCAGGAGACGTGCCATGAAGCGCGCACCCACATCCTTGAAGGCGAGGGTAGGACCATGGAACAGTTCGAGAGAGTAGATGTTTGGCTCTACCTCAACTACAGGGCAGTCGAATGCCAGGGTATCGTATACAATCTTCTTCAATGACTCGGCATCAACGTCCTCGCCAAAGAAGGCATCTGCTACCTTGTAGGCAATCTCCTGGAAACTCAGTTTCTCGATGTTGTCGAAGAAATCCTGTGGCAACTTCTTGATGATTTCTGGCATATAGAGACCACGGTCTTCTGCCAGACCTTTAACTACCGCCTTGTGAAGGTCGGCGATGGGTGCTTTCTTATTTGTTGAATAATATTTCATAATTGTAAGTGAAGAGTGAAGAACGAAGAGTGAAGAATTCAAATGTCTTGTTTCTTTTTCTTTGTCCATTCACAAGTTTTTTCTTTGTTTATATTTCTCTTTATGAAGAATTAGAGCTTTTCCAGAGTGAAGAATCTCACGTCTTGATACATTTGAATTCTTCACTCTTCACTCTACGTTCTTCACTTAATTGCCATGAAGGCATTCATGAATTCTTGCAGCTGCAGCATGCCGTAACCGCCACTTACGCAGCTTACCTCATCATACTTCTCTACGCTATCCGGCTCAATGCCAGGGTAATAGATGATGAAAGGTACAGGCTCCTTTACGTGGGTACGAATCTCTACCGGAGTAGGATGGTCTGGGAGAACTGCGATGCATACCGGCTCGTCCCAGGTGCTTACCTCGTCGAAGATAGGCTTGATGAGTCGCTGGTCGAGGTTCTCGATGGTCTTCAGCTTCAGCTCCAGATCGCCGTCATGGCCTGCCTCATCGCTTGCCTCTACATGAACATATACGAAGTCGTCGCCATCCTTCAATGCCTGGATAGCTGCAGCAGCCTTGCCCTCGTAGTTGGTATTGGCAAGACCTGTAGCGCCCTCAACGATGATGTTGCGCAGACCGGCGTAATGGCCGATGCCTCGAATCAGGTCTACGGCAGAAATCACAGAACCCTTCTTGATCTGTGGATACATCTGAGAGAGGGTGAGCATGTGCGGACGGTAACCGCCGCCCCAAGGCCAGATAAGATTGGCCATTCGTTCGCCACGCTCCTTGCGAGCCACATTGAAAGGATGGTTCTCCAGGAGTTCCTGACTCTCGAGAATCAGCTGGTTCAGAAGGTCGGCTGTATCACGACGGCTGATGTGCCCCTCATCGCCTCCAATCTCCGGCAAGATAGGTTTCACCATCAGCTTATGCCATTCCTCGTTGGGATGATCATGAGGTGGGGCACAGTCGATATGCTTGTTTCCGTGCTTCACCACCAGAAGATGGCGATACTGGATGCCGGTAACAAACTTGACGTCAGGATATTTCTTGCCGAGGGTATCGTTGAGATACTTGATGAGCACATCCGCATCTTCCGTTTCCAGGTTACCACCGTTGTGGGTGATAATCTTGCCGTCCTGCACATTGATGATGTTGCAGCGCAGGGCAAGGTCGGTAGGCTCCAGTTCATAGCCGATGCTGGCTGCCTCGAGCGGTCCGCGACCCTCGTAAACCTCGTTCTGGTCATAGCCCATGATAGAACTGTTGGCTACTTCCGAGCCTGGCAGAAATCCGTCAGGAACGGTAACCAGTCTTCCTGTCTTGCCCTTCTTGGCAAGCATGTCCATATATGGTTTATTGGCGTATTGCAGGAGTGTCTTTCCACCCAGTCTTTCCACTGGGTGGTCAGCCATTCCGTCGCCAAGAATGATAATATGCTTCATTTCTTCTTTTAATGTTAAGTGTCAAGTGTTAAGTGTTAAATGAAAAGCAAGTCTGCTTTTGTCCGTAGGCCAACTCAACATTCAACATTCAACATTCAACATTAATGATTAGATATTAGCGATACTGATGATGTTGGCGAAGACACCGGCAGCAGTTACGCTGGCTCCGGCTCCGTAGCCCTGAATCATCATCGGATACTCCTTGTAGCGCTCGGTGGTGAGCAGTACGATGTTGTTGCTTCCCTCCAGGTTGTAGAAAGGATGCTCCGGACCCACCGCCTGCAAGCCTACGCTGGTCTTGCCTCCGTCGAGGGTAGCCACGAAGCGCCAGCGTTTGTGCTCCAGGTCGAGCGTCTTGCGCTTGGCTTCAAAGTCTGCATCGAGCTTAGGAAGCTTTTTCCAGAAGTCGTCAATCGAACCTTGGAAGTAGCTGTCTGGCACGAAGAGGTTCTTCTCCACATCCTCCTGCTCTACGCGGTAACCCGCCTCGCGTGAAAGGATGACGAGCTTTCTTACTACGTCCATACCGCTGAGGTCGATGCGTGGATCAGGCTCACTGTAACCCTTCTCCTTGGCGAGACGAACGGTCTCGGAGAATGGAACCACGCCCGAAATGGCATTGAAGATGAAATTGAGCGTACCGGAGAGAACTGCCTCAATCTTGAGAATCTTGTCACCCGAGTTGCGGAGGTCGTTGATGGTTCCGATGATAGGAAGACCCGCACCTACGTTGGTCTCGAAACGGAATACCACGCCACGCTGGATGGCTGTCTTCTTCAGTTTCTCGTAGTTTTCATATTCGCTGGAAGCCGCAATCTTGTTGGCAGCAATGACGCTTACGTTGTGCTCCAGCAGGCTTTGGTAGAGGGCTGCAACATCCTTGCTGGCTGTACAGTCTACGAACACGCTGTTGAAGATGTTCATCGCCAGGATGGAATCCCGCAATACCTCCGGAGTACTAGGAATCGACTTCTTCAGCTCCTCGCGGTAATTCTCGAGGTCAAGACCATCACGATTGAAGATGGCATTCTTGGAAGAAGCGATACCTACTACATTCAGCTTCAGCTTGCTGCGCTCCATCAGGTCGGCATACTGATTCTTGATCTGTTCGATGAGTTTGCCACCCACGGTACCCACACCGCAGATGAAAAGGTTGAGCACCTTGTATTCTGAGAGGAAGAAGCTGTCGTGCAATACGTTGAGCGACTTTCTCAGATAATCACTCTTCACTACGAAAGAGATGTTGGTTTCGGAAGCACCCTGTGCACAGGCGATGACGGAAATACCGCTACGGCCGAGCGTGCCGAAGAGCTTACCGGCGATACCGGCAGCATGCTTCATGTTTTCGCCCACGATGGCGATGGTGGCAAGTCCGCACTCAGCGTGCATAGGGAACATGGCGCCATCTGCAATCTCGTTCTTGAACTCATTGTTCAATACGCTCACAGCCTCTTCAACATCCTGCTCACGCACACCGATAGAGGTAGAGTTCTCAGAAGAAGCCTGAGAAACCATGAACACGGAGATGCCCTCGCTGGCAAGAGCGGTGAAGATGCGGCGGTTGACACCGATGACACCCACCATGGAAAGACCGGTGACGGTGATGAGGGCGGTACCGTTGATGGAAGAAATACCCTTGATAGGCTTCTGGTCGGCATCAATCTTGTTCTTGATGATGGTGCCAGGAGCATCAGGATTGAAGGTATTCTTCACTCTGATAGGAATATTCTTGATACAAACCGGGTAGATGGTAGGAGGGTAGATGACCTTTGCACCAAAGTTGCAAAGCTCCATCGCCTCAACATAACTCAGTTCGTTGATGGTATAAGCTGATTTGATGACACGTGGATCGGCAGTCATGAAACCGTCCACATCGGTCCAGATTTCAAGCACCTCAGCATCGAGGGCTGCAGCAATGATGGCTGCTGTGTAGTCGCTACCACCACGACCCAGGTTGGTGGTACGTTCCGTGTTCTTGTCACGGCTGATGAAACCCGGTACGAGAGATATGCGAGGAAGTTCGGCAAAGGCTTCCTTTACCAGCTTGTTGGTCAGTTCGCTGTCGAGGGTATGCTTTCCCTTGCCGTTGATGCGTTCAGTCTTGATGAAATTGCGTGAATCGAACCATTTGGCACCACGGATGAGCGTGGCAACAATCTTAGAACTGAGTCTTTCTCCATAACTCACGATGGCATCCTGTGTCTTCTCGCTGAGGTCGTGGATGAGATACACACCGAAGTAGATGCTTCTCAACTGCTCGAAGAGTGCATCAACTGATTTGAAAAGATTTTCTCTGTCTGTTGTTTCGGTAATGATGGTATCAATCATCTTGTGGTGGCGATCAACCATGGCTTCGAATTCTTCTTTCCACAGTTCATCACCCTTGAGGGCAAGTTGAGAGGTTTGCAAGAGTTTGTCCGTGATACCGCCAAGCGCGCTCACGACAACCACTACACTCTGTTTCTTAGCCTCGTTTTCAACGATACGTTTCAAGCTGAGGATGCTTTTTACGGAACCAACCGATGTTCCGCCGAATTTTAATACTTTCATACGTTCTTGAATTTTTGCGTTGGTAATGTAATGCCACCCCCGAAACGACCGGGGCCGTAGCAAAACTTGAGGGCAAAAGTACAAATATTCTATCAAACTGCCAAGGAATTTAACAAAAAAGTAGCATATTGTAGATGAAAAAGCCCTGATAGCAGTAATTTAATGCTTGTTTTCGCCCATATACCTTATATATATAGGGATTTGCGGAGAATTAATAAGAAAAAAGTTTGCCAGTTTCGAAGAAAATGTGTACTTTTGCCGATGTAATTCAAAGCATCAGCAATATGGTTACAGAAGTAAATAGTAAGAATCAACTCGTTGAACGCAATTTCAAACGAAATGAGATGCTGGCTGAGTATTTCTTTGGTCTTTCAAAGATGGTATGCAGCGGTATTGGAATTGGTGCATTGTCGCCACTGTTTACAGGTGAGGCAATGGGAGTAACTAACTATGTTTGCATGGGATGCGCAGTTATAGCTGCTGCATGTTTAGCCCTATTTGCGAATATGTTATTAAAGGTAGAATTAAAAAAGAAGTAATTATGGAAATGTTGACAATACTTTTTGCTATAGCTGCTATTATCAGTGTTAGCTTGGTTTTTTGGGGAAAGTTTACTAAATCTGGTAGACGTTGGATAGAAGGTGATTATTAAAGAATCAAGTAATGAAATATCTATTATTCTCTGATATCCATGGCTGTTTGCCAGCCTTGGAAAAAGTCCTCGACTTCTTCGAGGCTGAAAAGTGTGACATGATGTGCATCATGGGTGACATCATCAACTACGGTCCCCGCAACCGCATTCCGGAAGGAATCGACCCTAAGGGAATCGTTGAGCGACTCAATGCGCTGGCTGATAAGATTATCGCCGTGCGTGGTAATTGTGATGCGGAAGTAGACCAGATGCTCCTCGATTTCCCTATCATGGAGACCTATGCCCTGCTGGTAGATAACGGAAAACGTTATCTCCTGACCCATGGTCATGTATATAATAAGGAAAACATGCCGAAGGGTCCTTACGAGGCTATGATCTATGGTCACTCCCATCTCTGGGAACTCTCTCATAACGAGAAGGGACAAGCCATCGTCAATACGGGTAGCATCACCTTCCCGAAGGGTGGCAATGTGCCAACGTTCGCAACATTGGAAGATGGCAAGTTCACCATGTATCATCTGGATACGCGCGAGGTGCTGGCCACAATGGAAGCATGAAAAAGTGAAAGTGAAAAGTGAATTGTGAATGTAATGTGAAATCCGTCACTTGTCACTCGTCACTTTCATAAAACTAATCATAAAGTTCAAAGTTCAAAATAAATGATTCAGGAATATCAGATTAGAATTCTGCCAGAACAGGCAGCCAGTGAAGAAGGAATCAAGCGTTATCTCGCCAAGGAGAAAGGCTTGGATGTGAGAACATTGAATCAGGTGAGAGTATTGAAGCGAAGCATCGACGCCCGCCAACGTACTATCTTCGTGAACCTGAAGGTACGTGCCTATATCAATGAGTTTCCGCAAGACGACCAGTATATTCATACGGAATATCCCGATGTGAGCAAAGGGCAGCGCGTTATCGTAGTGGGAGAGGGACCTGGCGGTCTCTTCGCATCGCTCCGACTGATAGAGCTGGGGTTCCGACCTGTCGTACTGGAAAGGGGAAAAGACGTGCGCGAACGCAAGAAGGACCTCTCTAACATCACCAAGACCCAAAAGGTGGATGGAGAAAGCAACTACTGCTTCGGAGAGGGTGGAGCCGGTGCATACAGTGACGGAAAACTCTATACCCGAAGCAAGAAGCGCGGAAGTGTAGACAAGATTCTGAACGTATTCTGCCAGCATGGCGCCAGCACCAGCATCCTGGCTGATGCCCATCCGCATATCGGTACCGACAAGTTGCCACGTGTGATAGAAAATATGCGCAACACCATCATTAAGTGTGGCGGTGAAGTGCATTTCCAGACCAAGATGACCCGTTTCATCCTGGAGGGAGACCGCGTAATCGGCGTGGAGGCCATCAACCTGGTGACGGGAGGCGAGGAAACCTATCGCGGTCCGGTCATCCTTGCCACTGGTCATAGCGCCCGTGACGTATATCGCTATCTGGCATCTTCTAAAATAGAAATCGAAGCCAAAGGCATCGCCGTGGGCGTACGCCTGGAGCATCCATCCCAGCTCATCGACCAGATTCAGTATCACAATAAGAGTGGTAGAGGAAAATATCTGCCTGCTGCCGAGTATAGCTTCGTGACCCAGGTAGACGGCAGGGGTGTTTACAGCTTCTGCATGTGTCCGGGCGGTTTTGTGATTCCGGCAGCTACCGGACCGGAACAGCTCGTGGTGAACGGTATGAGTCCGAGCAACCGTGGTACTGCCTGGAGCAATTCGGGTATGGTGGTGGAAACCCATCCCGAGGATGTGGCGCAGTTCGTGAAGGAACATCAATCCATCATCGAACAGACGGAAATGAAGGCGCAGGAGAATGCCGGAGATTTCACTCTCCACTCTTCACTCCAGATGATGTACTTCCAGCAGATAGTAGAAAAGCAGTGCTGGCAACAGGGCAACATGAAGCAGACGGCTCCAGCCCAGCGCATGGCAGACTTCGTGAACAACCGTCTGAGCTATGACCTGCCAAAGAGCAGCTATGCTCCTGGCATCATCAGCAGTCCGCTGCATTTTTGGATGCCTTCGTTCGTGAGCAAGCGTCTGCAGGAAGGCTTCAAGACCTTCGGTAAGAATGCGCATGGCTTTCTGACCAACGAGGCTACACTGATAGCGATGGAGACGAGAACCTCATCGCCTGTCCGCATCATCCGCGACAGGGAAACCCTGCAGCATGTACGCATCCAGGGGCTCTTCCCATGCGGTGAAGGCGCTGGCTATGCGGGTGGTATCGTATCGGCAGGTGTGGACGGAGAAAGATGTGCAGAGATGTGCGCTGAGTATATGAAGCAGTTATAAGCAGATGCTGAAATCATGAAATATAGAAATTTAAGAAGTTTTCGACTTAGTTTCTGGGCGATGCTTCTGTGCCTGATTCTGGCAGCCTGCGGCTCTGAATCTTCCGAAACCCGAAAGCAGTTGAAGACGAAGGCAGACCTGAAGGGGGCTGTGATAGGCGTGCAGCTTGGTACCACGAGTGACGGACTTGCCACGGAACTGGAGAAGAAGGGGGATGGCACCAAGGTAGAACGATATAACAAGGGAGCCGATGCTATCCAGGCACTCCTGCAGGGCAAGATAGACTGTATGGTGACTGATGAGGCTCCTGCCAAGGCATTCAAGCGGGTAAATCCATCGCTCCATATCCTGCCTGAGACCTTCGATGCGTCTTCGTTCGCCATCTGCGTGGCTAAGGAACATGCTGAGTTGCAGCGGTCTATCAATCGTGCCATCCGTATCCTGAAAGAGAATGGCGTCATCGATTCCATCGTTAACCGACATCTGGAAAGGGGCATAGCCGTGGCTTATAAGCCAAAGACTTCGGACGTGAAGAAGATGGGACCGGAAGAGCTGCAGCATCTGGGATTGAAGAAGAGTCTGCGCTTTGCCACCAATGCTACCTTTGAGCCTTTCGAGTATTATCAGGATGGCAAGATTGTGGGCATCGACGTGGATGTGGCAAATGCCATCGGCGATGAGATGGGCGTGGATGTCGAGATTCTTGATATGGAGTTTGATGCCATCATCACTTCAGTGCAGGCTGGTAAGGCAGATGCAGGTATCGCCGGCATTACCGTTACCCCTGAGCGGGAGAAAAATATCGGATTTACAGATTCCTATGCCGATGTGCGACAGGTAATCATGGTAAATTCAGGAGATGTGAAAGCTGCTGGCAATCAGCTGGGAATGATAGATAAGTTTAAATCCTGCTTCATGGATGACAACCGTTATCAGTATCTGTTGCAGGGCTTGGGCAATACGCTCATCATCACTTTCTTTGCCATCATCCTTTCCGTGATATTGGGTACGATGATTGCCATCGTCAGAGCCCGTCATGAACGTAGAGGTGGCTGGCGGATTCCGAATATGCTCTGCCAGTTGTATCTTACAATCATGCGTGGCACGCCAACGATGGTGCAGTTGCTCATCATCTATTATGTGGTGTTTGCGTCGGCAGATGTCAATAAGATATTTGTAGCTGTCATCGCCTTCGGATTGAATTCGGCTGCCTATATTGCTGAGGTTATCCGTTCGGGCATCATGTCGGTGGATGAAGGTCAGATGGAAGCGGGCAGAAGTCTGGGACTCTCGTATGGCAAGACCATGCGCCTCATCATCCTGCCGCAAGCCTTCAAGAATGTGCTTCCGGCGATGGGTAATGAGCTTATCACCCTGCTCAAGGAAACCTCTATCAGCGGTTATATCGGACTGGTAGACTTGACCAAGGGTTCTGACATCATCCGAAGCATCACCTACGAGGCAATGATGCCGCTGGGCGTAGTAGCCTGCCTCTATCTCGTCCTCGTTCTCGGACTGAACGCAGGAGTGAGAAGGCTGGAGAAACGGCTGAGAAAGAGTGAAGGATAAAACAATGGAAAAAATGAACGAAATAATCAAGATAGAAGGACTACGTAAGCGCTTCGGCGACAACGAGGTGCTGAAAGGCATAACAACCTCGGTGAGGAAAGGTGAGGTTGTAGCCATTATCGGTCCTTCGGGTTGCGGAAAGAGTACCTTCCTGCGCTCCATCAACCTTCTGGAGGAACCTACCAAGGGCAAGATCTATATCGACGGTATGGATATCACTTCCAGGGATGTTGACATCAACAAGATGCGCCAGAGAGTGGGCATGGTATTCCAGCAGTTCAATCTCTTCCCCAATATGACCATTCGTCGCAACATCATGCTGGCTCCGGTAGAACTGGGCAAGATGACAAGGGAAGAAGCCGATGAGAAGGCAACGGAACTACTGACCCGCATCGGACTGCTGGACAAGGCTGACAGCTATCCTGACAGTCTTTCGGGCGGACAGAAGCAGCGAGTGGCAATTGCCCGTGCCTTGGCGATGAATCCCGAGGTGCTCCTCTTCGATGAACCGACTTCGGCTCTCGACCCGGAGATGGTGGGAGAGGTGTTGCAGCTGATGAAAGATGTTGCTGCCGAGGGAATGACCATGGTGGTGGTGACGCATGAGATGGGATTTGCCCGAGAAGTGGCAAACCGTGTTCTCTTCTCCAGTGACGGCTATATCACGGAAGACGGAACTCCAGAGCAAATATTCAACCATCCAAAATCGCCAAGATTGCAGGAGTTTCTGGGAAAGGTTCTGTAATCAGAAGGATAATGATAAAAGATTCGCCCTGAAAAGGCTAAGCATTCCATATCGGATGAGCTTGCTTTTTCAGGGCGATTTTATTTGATAAAAGTTCTTGCTTTATAAGATTATCTTGTTCTCTTGAGAACTTTCAGTTTCATTAGAGAATCTTATGATACAAGGCAATGATATCTTCCTTGGTTACCTCGCGAGGGTTGCCTGGTGTGCAGACATCGGTAAATGCCTGCTCTGCAAGAGCTGGGATGTCAGCCTCAGTGATACCCAATTCGCTGAGATGCTGAGGGATACCAACGAGCTTAGACAATTCTTCGATAGCATTGCAAGCTGCCTCGGCTGCCTCCTGATCGGTCATGCCTGCCTTGTAAACACCAACTACCTTAGCAATCTCTACATATTTAGGTACACTTACCTCCATATTAAATCTCATGACAGTAGGCAAGAGGATAGCGCAAGCTACTCCGTGAGGTACATCGTGAAGAGCACTCATCGGATGAGCCATACCGTGGTCTACACCCAGACCTACATTTGAGAATGCCATACCTGCGATGTACTGAGCTACAGCCATACCGTTGCGACCTTCAGGGTTCTTAGGGTCGTTGACAGCGATAGGCAAGTACTTATGGATCATCTCGATAGCCTTCAATTCGAACATATCGCTCATCTCCCAGGCAGCCTTGGTAATCAAACCTTCGATAGCGTGAGTCATCGCATCCATACCTGTTGCCGCAGTAAGACCCTTTGGCAATGAATACATCAATTCGGCATCTACGATAGCTACTGCCGGAATATCGTTAGAATCTACGCAAACCATCTTCTGCTGGCGCTTCTCATCGATAATCACATAATTGATAGTGGTCTCTGCTGCTGTACCGGCTGTGGTAGGGAGTGCAACGATAGGGAGACACTTGTTCTTGGTAGGGGCTACACCCTCGAGAGAAACGATATCAGCAAACTCCGGGTTGGTAACTACTACACCGATACCCTTGGCTGTATCCATGGAACTGCCACCACCGATGGCGATGATGAAGTCTGCCTCTGCCTTCTTGCAAGCTTCGATACCCATGGTGACATTGGTAACTGTTGGGTTTGGCTTTACATCGTCGAAAATCTCGTAAGCGATGTTGGCTTCATCCAATACATCAAGAACCATCTTGGCTACGCCAAACTGCATCAAGCCCTTGTCGGTTACTACCAATGCTTTTTTCCAACCGCGACTAGCTACTACTGTAGGAAGCTCCTTGCGAGCACCAGGACCGAAATATGAAACTTCGTTGAGAATGAATCTGTTAACCATAATTGTTTCTGTTTTTAGATTGATGATTATATGAATTGTTTAAATGAAATATCTTATTGGTTTTTATTGTTTATTGTCAAGGCAAAGATACTCTTATTTTTTCTAATAACCAAGTTTTTAAGAAAAATAAACAAGGTTCAAGACAAAGATTGGGGGAATATATCAAAAAGTATAGTTTTAGAACAAAAAAGAATGCAACATACGCAGGAAAATCCTATCGCATGTTGCATTCTATGGGATATTTTTACTTTTCGTTGATGATTTCTTCAGCACGCTTCAATGCCTTGCTGATATGGTCGGTAATATTATCCTTGCCGAGCATGTTGTAGAAACCAGCCTTCTCCAACTGGGCATTCACTTTCTCACATACACCTGAAAGGACAATCTGGATATCTTCCTTCTGACTCATCTCGCAGAGGTTGGTGAGGTTGTGGATACCTGTAGAATCTACAAATGGCACCTTACGCATACGGATGACGCGTACCAGTGGGCGATCTCCGAAAGCTGCCATCACTTCCTCAAACTTGTTACCGGCTCCGAAGAAGAACGGACCATTGATCTCGTATACCTCTACACCCTTAGGAATCGTGTAGTGCTCAAGGTTGGTAGAGAGGAAGTCGAACTCCTTGTTCAAGTCAATCTCATCATCTGTGATTGCTGTCACGTCGGTGGTTTCGCTCATTCGCTTCATGAAGAGCAGGCAGGCGATAATCAAACCTACCTCGATAGCCACGGTCAGGTCGAAGATGATGGTGAGGAAGAAGGTGATCAGGAGCACTGTAACATCGCTCTTCGGATTCTTCATCAGCGCCAGGAAACTTCTCCAGCCGCTCATTCCGTAGGATACGACAACCAATACACCGGCAAGACATGCCATCGGGATGTATTTGGCAAGAGGCATCAGGAAGAGGAATATCAGCAACAATACCACAGCATGAATGATACCGGCAACTGGAGTCTTACCACCATTATTAATATTGGTCATGGTACGGGCAATGGCACCTGTGGCTGGAATTCCACCAAAGAGTGGGGAAGCGAGGTTAGCCAAACCCTGGGCAACCAACTCGGTATTACTGTCATGATGGTCGCTGATGACACCATCGGCTACTGTTGCAGAAAGCAAACTCTCGATTGCACCCAGGATGGCGATGGTGATGGCTGGAGAAACGAGACTCTTGATGGTCTCCCAGTTCATCTCTGGAACCTGGGCTGCAGGCAACTCATTGCTGATAGAGAAACGGTCGCCGATGGTCTCAATGCTTTCTACACCTGCAAACTGCTTGAGTAATAGCGCTACTACAGTCATCAGGATGATGGCAATGAGAGAACCCGGAATCTTCTTGCTGAACTTTGGAGTGATGGCGATAACTGCCACGCTTACTACACCGATGAGGGCACACCACGGATCGATGGTGTCAAAACTCTGGAAGTAGACACCCCATTTCTCCAGGAAGTCGGAAGGATTGGAAGCTAATGTCAATCCAAAGAGATCCTTGATCTGGGTTGTGAAAATGGTAACAGCGATACCACTGGTGAATCCCACTACGATAGGGTAAGGGATGTACTTGATGATGGTGCCGAGACGGAGCAGTCCGAAGAGCACCAAGAAAAGACCTGCCATCAGTGTTGCTATCGTCAATCCCTCCATGCCATATTTCTGGATAATGCCATAGATGATAACGATGAATGCTCCCGTAGGACCACCTATCTGCACCTTGCTTCCACCAAAGATGGAGATGATAAGACCTGCTACAATAGCGGTGATGATACCCTTTTCAGGGGTCACGCCAGAAGCGATACCGAATGCGATGGCCAGAGGCAGGGCTACGATACCAACGATGATACCTGCCATGAGGTCAGACATGAATGTTTTCTTGTTGTATGTCTTCAAACAGGAAAACAAACTCGACTTAATTGCTAATGCCTTCATTTGAAAGTTTTAAAAATTATGTAATTAATCTTGTTATCCGTTAAAACGTGTGCAAAGGTACTATATTTTTTTTATATGGCAAAATGTTTTTCATAGTTTCTTGTTTTCTTTACCTTTTTCCTCCTTTATTCTCTCTTTTCCTCCTTTCCTTCTTTATTCTCTCTTTTCCTCCTCTTTTCCTTTCCTCCTCTTTTCCCTTCCTCCTCTTTTCCCTTCTTTCTATCTTCTCCCTTCTTCCTTTATTTTTCAATACAATATTATTGATTGCGCATGTATGTGTGTGCCCGCACATATCTGCGAGTGCACGTATGTATATTATAAGGAGCAGTTTGACGTAAAATGCGGAGAAATGTTTAATACCGTTAAATTTGAAACAAAAATGAAACTTTCTTCTTGAAAAATTTGGTGGAATGGAAAATAGTTAGTACTTTTGCACTCGCTTTTGAGAAATCAAGCATTACTCAAGGCAATAAAGAA
>CAKPWR010000059.1 GCA_934196725.1 uncultured Prevotella sp. | reverse complement strand
GACGAGGACATCAAGAATATGCGTGATATATATGCCACCAGAAAGTTTGATGAGAAGAGAGGAATGGAAAAAGGAATGGCGAAAGGTATGGCGAAAGGAATGGCGAAAGAAAAGATAGCCACAGCCCATCGCCTTTTATCAATGGGCCTTTCTGAAGCGCAAGTGGCAACAGCTACCGAGCTTCCGCTGGAAGAAATCCAGAAATTGAAGGAACAAGCCTGAACCGGGCTGAAGGCTCAGAAGCCCATAGCCCTGGGTAATTACGGACACAAAACTGTCGCCCTGTAAGGGCAAAAGCTTCAAAATATCAGGTATTTACAAAGCTTTTGCCCTTACAGGGCGTATTGCTGAATGCTATTATACCCAGGGCGATGCCCTGGGCTATGAGCTTCTGCCCCTTCAGGGCGTGTGGAGCCAACTTGCAAAATTTCTGTTTAACAATTCACCAAGGAACTTTTAGTTGAAAGCAGCTTCTTATATGAGTATATAAGCTACAAAAAGCAACCGATAAATAAGGATGAACTGATCAAAAATTTTTGATTGGTTCAATCATCTCAAACATTCAACAAAGAGGATGTGTCAGGTGAATTCATTAAAAGAAAAATTATTTTTCACCAACTTATTGCCACATCTATCACACTTACACTTAACTCATTGATTATAAGCGTATAACGCGTGGCAATAAGGGATTTTTTATTGCCACCTTATTGCCACCTATTGCCACACCCTGAACCTAATGCGAAAATTCTGATAAGATTCTTTTTCCGAATGAGGCTTACTTAATGGTGAAGTAAGGCTTACGTAATGTTGGAGTAAGGCTTACGTAACATTTAACTAAGGCTCACTTGAAAGACAAATAAGGCTTACTTGAACTGCAAATAAGGCTTACTTGAACTTCAAATGAGACCTACCTGATGAGAACCAGGATACTTCTGAAACTACGTCCCGACGTATCTTTCACTGCATCGGGACGTATCTTTCACTGCGTCCCGACGTATCCGATACTGCGTCGGGACGTAATTTCTACTGTATCGGGGGAGATTTTATAGAAAAAGCTATGAAATCGACTAGCATTGAACCGAAAAAAATCCTCAGTTGGCAATGATTCCTCCTCTCTCCAGCCACTTCGCAAAAAATCGGTCGCTAACCAGATAGCCAGTCGGAGTCTTGCTTACCAGCTGCTTAGCTACCAATGCCTTCAATGCCGTCTTCACACTACTCGTGGCAGGAAGATGGTGGGTGCTGATAAACTGCTGGCTTAAAGGCGAAGATACCAGATGCTCACGAGCTATCGCCCACAAAAGCATCTGCTGGTTCTCTGTAAGCCAGGCACAATAGTTCTGATAAGTCATCGACTGCTCCTCTAACAGTTCCAGAATCACCTCATCTACCAAAGACTTCGTAATATCGGAAAAAGCATGCTCGTAGATGCCGTGCAATATCGACTGCACATACCAGGTTACACTATCAGACTGCTGATAAATATAAGAAAAGGTGGATTCATCTATCGACCTGTGCTGAGATGCCAGCAAGCGATTGGCAAACTCCCGATACACCGGCTCTTCGATGCAAGGCAAGGACAACACCAGCGAACTCTGGAAGAAAGGACGGTTTGCCGACAGGAACATCTCCTGCATCATGTGCTGCTGGCTGCCCGAAAACACGAAATATACATTCGGCAAGAACTGGATATAAGAACGGATCATCGCCTCAACCCCATTCTCCGGATAACTTAATATCTGCTGAAACTCATCAATAGCAATATAGCAACGCTTTCCCGATTGCTTCAAATACTCGAAGATTCGCTTCAAACTCTCCCTTCCTTCGCTCGGCTTCAAATCCAAAGAAAAGGTTGGAATACCCGTTAATTCATCTATCGTCAAGGTAGGTCGCCAACTGCTGAAAAACTCCTGTACCTTTCGGAGAGCAGATTGTGAAACCGTATCCAGCTTGCCGATGATTTCAGAAGCCATCAGTTGCACCATCTGCTCCAGGTTCTTGGTGGCAAAGATGTCGAGATAGAAACACTTCACCCCGTCATATTGCTCCTCCATCTGATGGAAGACATGATGTATCAATCCCGTCTTGCCCATACGGCGAGGAGCGACAAGCGTGATATTACGCTCGTTATGCAGCGTAGAAATCATCTTCCCGGTTTCTTTCTGGCGGTCGCAGAAATACTCGGCGCCCTTATAACCATATACTACAAAAGGATTGTTCAATGTTGCCATATTATTGCTCTTATCTTATTATTTTCGTTACACTTAAAGCCATTGCGCTTTTTACGCAACGCAAATTACGCAATAAAAAACGAGATTGCCAAATGTTTTCTAGTTTTTTAATAATAATTATCTCCAAATACGGCTATTTTACAAAGAAAAATTGTATTTTTGCAGATGATAGTCAGTCTTGTTGATTACTGACAGGATTGATCATCAGATTGCAGACAAATAAGATTATCAAACAAAAAAATAAACCCAAGAAAGATGAAACGAACTCTACTTATCGCCCTCATGGGCATTTGCTCGCTCGCAGCCACCGCACAGAAATATGTAGGCGGCGACATTTCGCTGCTCCCTGAGTATGAACAGGCTGGCGCCAAATATTATGACAAGGACGGAAAGAACATCGCTGCTCCCCTCACCTTCTTCAAGGAACAGGGCATGAACGCCATGCGACTCCGACTCTTCGTGGATCCTAGCAAGAACACCGGTGTGGATAAGGACGCCAACGTGTGTCAGGACTTGGAATACGTCAAGAAACTCGGCAAACGTATCAAGGATGCAGGATTCAAACTGATGCTCGACTTCCACTACAGCGACACCTGGGCTGACCCTGCCAAACAGTGGACTCCTGCCGACTGGGCAAAACTTTCAGATGCAGAACTGCAGCAGAAACTCTATGATTACACCAAAGAGGTGCTGAAAGAGATGAAGAAAGCTGGCGCAGAACCGGATATGATTCAGACCGGTAACGAGATAAGCTATGGCATGCTTTGGGGTACAAGAGCTGCTGTTGGCAACAATGGAACCAACCGTTGCTGGCCTTCATCAGCTGCAGCCAACTGGAGCCGCTTCACCCTTCTCCTGAAACAAGCCATCCAGGCTTGCCGCGAGGAATGTCCAAAGGCAAAAGTCATCATCCATACAGAGCGTACATCCGTTTCTCAACAGAAAGACAACAAGAACTATGCAGCGCTCAGCAACTTCTACAAGAAGATGAAGGATGCCAAGATAGACTATGACATCATCGGATTGAGCTATTACCCATACTTCCACGGAGCCATCTCGGAACTGGAAGGTGCCATCAATCTCCTGGAGAAAAACTATGCCGACAAGAGCATCATGGTGGTTGAATTCGGTTATCCATACGCTTGGGAAGTAGGTGGAACCACCTATGACTATACTTCGAAATATCCATATTCAGATGCAGGTCAGAAGGCGATAACTGCTGATGTCATCACCATGCTCAACAAGCACAAGAACGTGAACGGACTCTTCTGGTGGTGGATGGAATATAATGCCAAAGGCACTAATCTCGGTGGATGGTATAATGCTCCACTCTTCGACAGCAGAAGCGGAAGGGCATCTTCAGCCCTCTATGAACTGAAAAACTTTGCGGGCGAAACCTCCGGCATCAGCCACATCACAGCAGAAAAGGTAAATCAGAACAAAGCCTGGTATTCGCTCGATGGCAAAAAGATAGCGAAGCCTGCCCAAAAGGGAGTCTATATCAAGAACCATCAGAAGATAGCTATCCAGTAAATATAGGTAAATGCAAACGATTGCGCAAAACGTTTGCTTGATTTACCTCATATTTGCGCATACATATTGGAATAAATCGTAACTTTGCAACGAATAAACAAAACATCTTAATCCTTGAATATGAAGAAGATATACTTTACATTCGTTGCCCTATTGGCAACCATCAATACGTTTGCCCAGGGTTGGCCAGCCAACCATAGTGGCGTGATGCTGCAGGGATTCTACTGGGATTCCTTCAGCGATTCCAAGTGGACCAATCTCGAAGCGCAGGCTCCTGAGCTGGGTCAGTATTTCAATCTTGTCTGGATTCCACAGAGTGCCAACTGTGGCGGTAAGTCAATGGGTTACGATGACTTCTACTGGTTTACCAACTACAACAGTTCCTTCGGAAGCGAAACAGAACTCCGCAGTCTCATCAAGAGTTTCAAGGCAAACGGCATCGGAACCATAGCAGATGTAGTTATCAACCATCGCAAGAACGTATCCAACTGGGTAGATTTCCCTGTGGAAACCTACAAGGGCGTAACATACGAGATGAAATCAACCGATATCTGTGCCAACGATGACGGCGGCAAGACCAAGGAATGGGCTGATGCAAACGGCTATAAGCTCAGCAGCATCAACGATACCGGCGAAGACTGGAGTGGCATGCGCGACCTTGACCACAGCAGCCAAAACGTGCAGACCATCGTGAAGGCTTATCTCGACATGCTCCTTAATGACTTCGGCTATGCCGGATTCCGCTATGATATGGTAAAGGGATACAGCGGCAAGTTTACAGGCATCTACAACGATGCAACCAAGCCTACTTATTCTGTAGGAGAATATTGGGATGGAATATCAAAGATTAAGAACTGGCTCAATGCTACCAAGATTAACGGCAACTTCACAAGTGCAGCCTTCGACTTCCCTATCCGCTACGTGGTACGCGATGCCATCAGTGCCAAATGGTCAACAGTAAAGACCGATGGCTTGGCTAACGACCCTGCTTACAAGCAGTATGCCATCACCTTCGTTGAGAATCACGATACAGAATATCGCTCATCCAGCGAACAGCAGGATCCAATCCGCAAGGATACCCTGGCAGCCAATGCCTACATTCTGGCTTCATGCGGAACCCCATGCGTATTCTACAAGCATTGGATTGACTGCAAGCAAGACATTAAGGCGATGATCAATGCCCGCCAGCTGGCAGGTATTACCAATACAAGCAACACCACCTTCAATGCCTACAAGGGCAATGGATATAATGGTGTCATGACTACAGGCGACAAGGCTTCATTGCTTGCTATCATGGGACCTAACGCCAACAAGTTTACAGCCCCTATCACATACGCAGAAATTCTGAATGGCTACCACTATCGCTATTTTCTGAACAAGAAGTCTAATCTGGCTTGGGTCGATTTGGCTTCCGGTGATTACGAAGGCACGATGAAGGCAAAGCTCGTGGCTGTAACCAACGCAGACGATGCACAGTTGGTTTATACAACTGATGGCACAGAGCCTACAGCAAGAAGCAAGAAGGCTAAGAGCGGAGAAGAGATTGAGATTCCTTTCGGAGAGACAACCCTGAAAGTGGGCTTGCTGATGAATGGCGCAGTCAGCGGCATTCTTACCCGTACTTATAAGGTAGAAAAGCCTGCTGCTTTTGAGCCATACGATATTACCGTTTATGCCAATGCCGACAAAGTAGGCTGGAATAACGGCTTCAACTTCTGGGCATGGTGCGAAAGTCCTAACGAGAACCTGACTGTAAAGGGTTCCTGGCCTGGCGATAAGATAACCCAGTACAAGGAGATTGAGGGAAAGAAGTGGTTCTATCAGACTTATAAGATCAAGAGCAAGAACTACATGGTTTCCTTCGTATTCAGCACCGGTACCGGTTCGCCACAGACCGTTGATTTCACACATATCAACAAGGATACCTATCTGGAAGTCCAGAACGAGAAGAATGATGGCAAATATACCATCAAGGACGTAACTGCCAATATGCCATCTACAGGCATCAGCAGTCCTATCGTTGACAATACGGCAAGTAAAGACAACGCATGGTACACCCTGAGCGGCATGAAGATGATGCAGAAGCCTAACCAGCCAGGCATCTATATCCATCAGGGAAAAAAGCAGGTGATCAGATAATATCAGAAGCGGGTGTGTCATGGACTTATGACACACCCGCATAATACTCCTCATCATTTTTAAAAAGCCAACAAGATGAATTGTAACATCTCCTATAATATCTACAATAAATGTATATTTACAAGACGTTTGGTCTTGCAAATAATCCTTGCGGCTTTGTTATCTATAAATTATCTTTCCATATTTGCCAACAATAAGACGGATTATCCTTAATGACCTCAGAAAATCCTACCACATTCTTAGAATATAACCCTATACGGGAAACCAGCTCAAGTCTGTGACAGATTACGCAGAAGACGTCTGTCATAAAGGTAGTACAGATTTCAAGGACGGATACAACTTTGATGTAGAATATGATTATGATGCACTAGGCAACATCATCCCTGATCTCAGTTCCAATGTGGGTTTTCAACCATACGCATTCAACGGAAAAGAACTGGACAAGACATTTGGGTTGAACCTGCATGATTTTGGCTTCAGAAACTACGATAGTGCCCTTGGACGATGGACTAGTATGGATCGTAAAAGCGAAGATTATGTCTCTACGACTCCCTATGCCTTTTGCCTCAACAACTTTGCCAATGGCAAGGATCCTTTTGGACTTGACTATTGGTCGACGACTGATCCTGATGCGATAAGACGCTTCATGGAAGGCATTAATGAAGGAAATCCACCTGCCGATTACTACAAGAATTTCGAGCTTCATGCCAAAGACGCCGATTTTCTTTCAAATCTTACCTACTATGATGAGAAAGAGGAATATTACGTCAATTTTGGGCGAATTGAAAAAGGGGAAGCAACGTGTGTCGGGTTAACTTTTAGAGTCGGAATGGCTTTGGTTGGTAATGCATTCCAGACTATCAAAACCTTACAAAACATAAATGTAGGTCTGTTTGGAACAGGAAGTTCCATCAGCCTCCAAAATGAGCTGTTTGATGTCGCCACCGCTATGCAGACAGATAACTCTTATATGAGAATGCATACGAAATCGTATAACGAACTGACGAATCTGAACCTAAAGGCATTCGGAAGTGGGACGACCAAGTTCATTAATGCAAGTAAAATAGCAGGAAAAGTACTAGGATGGGGTGGTGTTTCTATTTCTGCAGTAGATGCATTTGAGTATTTATATCATGGGGGAACTAATATGAATATATATGCAAAAGATTTTGCTGATTTTGCCATGGGTATTTTATCTATATACGGAGGCCCTATAGGTTTCAGCATTGGCATTGCATATACTCTGAGTATGATGTATTTAGAATCAAGTGGAAACATAAATTTAGAAAGAACATATTGATATGGAATTATTAAAATTAATATTTTATAAGATTTACTGTTGGCAAAGAAGATTCGGTGGTGGTATATTTGATACCATCATCGGGCTTTCTGCATCTTTGACAGCATTGATGTTTACACTGGCAAATTTAATGGTGTATCTAATCGGAAGAGAAAACTTACCATCCATCAACGATGATACTTTAATTTTTTCTCTGCTGGCATTCAATGTTTCTATTCCAATTATATTGTTTAGTGTATTATTGCCAAACAGAAGATATTATAGAATACTCCTGCAAATGCATAGAAAGTACAAGAATAAATATAGATGGCTTGCATTAGTCATCATTGTAGTTCCTGTACTGCTATTCGGTTTATCACTTTTGCCAGAAATTATAAGATTAAGCCAGTTACAATGACATAGAAATATAAAGTTAAAACAAACGCATTGATTAGCAAGAACATATTGATATGGAATTATTAAAATTAATTTTTTATAAGATTTACTGTTGGCAAAGAAGATTTGGTGGTGGTATATTTGATACTATCATCGGGCTTTCTGCATCTTTGTCTATTTTGACTGAAACTCTGATAATTTCTATAATGCTATTAGTCGGAAGAGAGAACTTTTCACGCATCAACTTTAATTCATTAGCATTTCATGTCTCTATTCCAATTATACTAACCATTGTATTATTGCCAAATAGAAGATATTATATAATACTCCTGCAAATGCATAGAAAGTACAAGAACAAATATAGATGGCTTGCATTAGTCTTCATTGTAGTTCCTGTACTGCTATTAGGTTTAGCACTTTTGCCAGAATTTATAAGATTAAGACAGATACAATGACATTGAAATATAAAGTTAAAACAAACGCATTGACTTTGGAATATAAGCCTTTCGTTGGTATCATAAGACAAACAGACGAACGAGGCTTTTCCACCTATTTTACATATGACAATTCTGGCAGGTTAATTGAAGAGTATTTTTATGAGAATGACAAGAAAATGATATTGAAAAAATATTCATACCATTACCAAACAGAATAACGTCATATAGGAAGGGACTGAAAGAACACTATAAATAATCCTCAAAGGTCAAAATACCTCTATTACGAGGGTGTGTCATGAATTTATGGCACACCCTCATATCATTTTCTACATCTCCCACCAAAATTACTTAATCCACGTTTCTCTTTATCTTCAACATCTGGTCGCAATATTCTATCACGGCAGGACGATGGGTGATGAAGAAACTTGAATTTCGGAAGCTTAATTACTTTGAACATTGTCTTTATCTTTGTCTCTGATCGGCACCCCACATCAACTTCTCTCTCAAAGTAGAGAAATATCTCTGGTTCCGCTGCTTCACGATTTTGATGGCATGTGGAGCCTTTCGGATAATCAGACGAGTCTGCTCCGTCATTCGTTCGCTACGTCCATCGATAGCAACGAGATAATTATGGCTTCGGCTTTCTACATCCAGAACAATCTCTGCCGTATCATTGATGACTATAGGACGGATATTCAAACTGTGAGGAGCCACAGGAGTCAGACAGAGACTACCACTCTGCGGAATGATAATCGGTCCACCATTAGAGAGATTATATGCAGTAGAGCCGGTAGGAGTAGTCACGATAAGACCATCTGCCTGATAGGTGACCAGGAACTCCCCATCCACCTGGGTACGGATAGAAATCATCGAAGCATCATCCCGCTTCAATACCGCAATATCATTCAAGGCGAAAGGATTGCCCGCCAAGACGCCTCCTTCTGCCTCTACCTGAATCACCGCATGGTCCTCTATCAGGCAATCACCTGCATACAGACTGTCAAGCGCCGTTTCTATCTCACTAGGCAACACATCAGCAAGGAAACCCAGACGGCCCATATTCACACCAAGAATAGGAGTCTCCTTAGCCCCCACCCTGCTAGCCGCCTTCAGGAAGGTACCATCACCACCCATAGAGATGACATAGTCTACATCAAAGTTGTAATCCTCAAATACGCCAGAAGCCTTTACCTCAAGATGCTCCACCTTGGTAAGAAAATCGTAGAAGAGGCTTTCAAAATAAACTTCAGCTTCCTTCTTTTCCAGATAAGAAAGGATTCTCAAGATAGAAGCACTCTTCTTTGCCTGATATTCATTGCCAAAAATAGCGAATTTTAAATGTTGTTGTCCCATTTATTTTGTTATTTCAATTATTATTCTTACTTTTGCAAAGGTAATAATATAATTCGAATAACGAAACAAAAAACAAATAAATTATGGCAAAGGTATATGAATTTCTTGCCAATGGCTTCGAGGAAATCGAAGGTTTGGCACCAGTAGACATCCTCCGTAGAGGTGGTGTAGACATCAAGACCGTCAGCATTACAGGTAGTGAATGGGTAGAGACTTCTCATGGAGTCACCATCAAGGCTGATCTTAAGTTCGAGGATATCCAGAGCTTTGAGGATGCCGATATGTTGCTTCTCCCAGGTGGAATGCCGGGCAGCAGCCATCTCAATGAGCATGAAGGCGTTCGCCAGGCTCTCATCTCACAGCACAAGGCAGGCAAGCGAATTGGTGCTATCTGCGCAGCCCCTATGGTTTTGGCCAGTACAGGCATTCTCGAAGGCAAGAAGGCAACCTGCTATCCTGGCTTCGAGCAGTATTTCAGCGAGAATACCGAATATACAGCTACTCTCTTCCAGGAAGATGGCAATGTGATTACGGGCGAAGGTCCGGCAGCAACCCTTCCATACGCCTATCAGATATTGAGCTACTTCGTAAGCAAGGAAACAGTTGCAGCCTTGCAGGATGGCATGATGTATGATCATCTCATGCAGAGCAAGCATTAGAATTCTTCACTCTTCACTTTTAACTCTTCACTTAAAAAATGGATTACGTTATCATAGTAGCCGGAGGCAAGGGTCTCCGCATGGGAAGTGAGATTCCGAAGCAGTTCTTGCCCGTAGCCGGCAAGCCTATCCTGATGAGAACCATTGAGCGCTTTCATGAATACAACCCTGAGTTGAGCATCATCCTGGTGCTCCCGGAGAGTCAGCAGGAATACTGGCATCAACTCTGCGAAGAATATCATTTCGACATCAAGCACCAGATAGCCAACGGTGGCGACACCCGATTCCAATCTTCCAAAAATGGTTTGTCGCTCATTCCAGACAATGAGGACGGCGTAGTGGGTATTCACGATGGTGTCCGACCATTCGTTTCTACGGATGTGATTGAGGAATGCTTCGAAACGGCTCGCGAGGAATATGCTGCCATCCCTGTATATGCTGTAACCGATACCTTGCGCTATATCGACCAGCACGGAGGTGGCAAAAACGTGCTTCGCAGCGACTATCGGGTAGTTCAGACTCCTCAGACTTTCGACATTGGTCTGGCAAAACAGGCATTCAACCAGGAATACAAGGAACAGTTTACGGATGATGCATCGGTAATAGAAAGTCTCGGTTGCCAGGTAGCAATGGTAGAAGGTAATCGTGAAAACATCAAGATTACCACCCCATTTGACATCAAGATAGCAGAAGCTCTTTTGAAATAAACAGAAAGCAGGGATTTCCTCACGGAGACCCCTGCTTTACATTATAAACCTAATTATATACTAAATTTTAACCTATTATATTATGATATGTCTTTCTTATGTTCCGGATAATATAACCCTACGTATACCTTAGCCTTTGCCATTCATTACATGGCAACAGCTACGGAACGCAACTTCAACATTCCACGGTGAACTAAATTGCGCACACTATGATAGTTCATCTGCATGATTTCGCAAATGTCCTCATACTTGCGCTGCTCTATATAATATAAGGTGAACACCTGACGCTGGCGAGGCGTCAATTCGTTCATAAGAGCAGTTACCTTACGCTTATTGTTGACGGTTTTCTCATCTTGAATATAAGAATTCTCTACGTCTTCCACAGCCTTGTCAAGACGCACGTCCTCTACTGCAGTTTCAGTCATATAGTTCTTACGACGAAACTCATCGAGCAGTCGATTACGAAGAGAGATAAGAAGATAAGAAGTAACCTTCAAGATCTGCAACTGATTGCTTTTGGTGATGAGTTTACAGAACACGTCCTGCACACAATCTTTTACAAGTTCCTTATCTGTGGTCATACACATACCATAGTTAAGCAACATGTCCGCATACATATTATATAATGCCATGAATGCGGTATGATCACCCTTGCGATAAGCTGCCAGCAGAGCTTGAGCAGTTTTTTCTCTTTCTTTGATGTTATAGCTTTTTGATTCCATAAAGGTATACGTTTGTTAAGTTGTTGGGTGCAAAAGTAACCTAAAAGTGGGAAAAGCTAAGGAAAAAACAGGTAAATAAGTGGGAAAAATTGGTTAAACGGCAATTTTTCCTACTATTTTAGTCCTTCAGATAGTTTTTAATGCGATTTCTAAGCTCTTTTACATCCATATCTGAAAAAAAACCGAAATCTTCATCCAGATGCAGAAGGATGTATTTTGCTACTGCAATATCACTCTTCGCAAACTTAGTTTGCAAACGTTTGGCATAAGAAACCCATGCAGGATTTGTACCTGAGGCTTCATCAGAAGCATCAAGTACAAATTCCACGAATCGGGTATCGAGCAAAAGTTTCTTTACATTGTCGTTTATCTGAGGAACTATCATTCTTTACTTTTCAGTTATAAAATTATAAGTTAGGACAAGAGCCACCGGCATCCTTTACCGCCTTGCCGTTCTCTGGAGCAGAAGCTCCACTATAGATAACCGCCTTCTCAGGATAAGCCGTGCGGTATTCGCTCACACTCTTGAAGACATCATCGCCAGTAACCTTGCCTGGACGAAGTCGACGCTGATATTGGCGAGGCGCCAGATTCATGCCTCCTTCCGGTGCATAGAGTCCCTTTTGGGTATAATACCACTGTTCGATATGGATGATATCAACCACCTTTCTTAACTCAGCATCCTGCAGAATGGCATCCTGCACATCCTTGTTACAAGACAAAGCTACCCATACATGCTTGCCCGTCTTCTTTTCCCATTCAGCCACGGTCTGCAACCAGAACTTGGTAAAGTGGTAAGGACCGGTATATTCCTCACCAATGGAATGAATGACATTAGGTTGGTCGGCAAAGGCATCCAGCATATTCATGATGTACTGCTGATGAAGCTGACGCATCACCGGATTATCGATATTGTAGAAATACTCAGCCATCCATACACGTTTGTCTCCTGCAAAAGGTACAGGTTCAGGGAACACCGTGCCATTGATATTGTTGACCGGACGCCAAGGGCAATCCACCCAATGGGCACCTGCCTCCAGAATATTATGCTGGAAATAGTGCTGGTTGATAACCAGCAAACCATTTCTGGCTCCCTTTTCTGCCAATTCCTTCATGCGGCTGATGTACCACGGATTCAACTTTGTAAGGTCATACTTACTCAGTCCGTCCCAAGCCGTGCCCTGTCCGCTTCTGGCAAAAGGTTGCTCGTAGAACGGAGCCCAGACGTCTCCATCACGGCGGCGCACACGTTCGTGGTCGTCACGGCGGCGGTCATACCACAAGCCGTAGTTCTGGTTGAAGAGCACCACATGCTTATCACGAAGATGAGCCACCACACTATCCACACGGGTGGTAGTGCCCTGTCCCTCCATTCCCGGCACAAAACGGGTCACGGCATCGGCAATCTTAGGGAAAGCCGAATAACGAACACGTCCGTTCCACCAAGGGGTATTCATTCTTGCACCCTTCAACAGGGTATCAGCCACCATGATCTTACCATCTTTTATTGCGAAGACAGGCTTCCCGGCATGGGCCAAATCCACCTTTTTCTTAGAACGCTCCTTGATTTTATCAACATCCATAGCCTTGAGTGGAGAAACTGAAGCCAAGAACCGGGCACTATCAGCTATCCACATCTGCATGGTGATGCGAGGTTTGCGCGCCTCTTCCACCATCTTCTGTGCCACATCATAGGTAGGATTATTGCTCACATTGTTGCGTTCTCTCTCCAGCACACGGCATTGGGCAGCTACATCCCTACCCAAGCGTTTCTCCAGAAGAGAGGCAAAGCGGCTCCATGGTTTGGCATGATTGTTACATTGCTGGAAATCGCCAGAACCGTTAAACTGCGCCCAACAGGCAAACACATGGTTGTTGCTGCCATCAGGAATGCTGTCGGCAAAGATTCCGGCAGCCGTACATTGGTAAGCCAGACTGTTGGCAGTATTCCATCCGATGCCGTAACCTTCGAGACCGAGATTGCAGAACTTGATGTCGTTGCCGTCGATATTCACATTATCGAAGAGCAATCCGGTACACCAAGGTCCTACCGCACCACTATAACCCAGCGATTCATAACCGTCGCATTGTACGAAGGCATTAGGACCAGCGGCACAGAGACCAGCCACAAAATCGTGCATGCCCTGCTCAGAATAACAACGCTGGAACAGACATTGCTCACCCATACAGAGGAAGGTGCGGCGACGGTAGCCACCGATTTCAGAAACCGGTTCCCTGGAGATGCAATCCTCTACCGTGATACGGGAAGCATCACGCTGGGTTACGACAGCCGAACCAGCCAGATGGCGGAAATTCACCATTCTCACCCAACCATCTTTCACCTTATTAATATATACACCCTCCCAGGCATGGTTTTCATCCTTCGGATTGGCAGTATCATATTCAGAATCTATCGTGAGATTTTCTACACCCACATTCTTCAAGCGCCAGTCATTACCGGCGATGCGCTGAACGAAGCATTCCGCATCATCCTGACCGAGCGACATGGATAGCGGAGCATCCAACAGTAATCCTCCCTTTCCGTCAGAAACCACACTACGGGTCCAGCGCACATCGATTTCTCCCGGATGCCAGCCCCAATAGCCCAGGTCCTTGCCTGCACCGAAGTCAGCACAGCCCATCTTCTGAATCCATTCCTTGGTAGAAGGACGTACTATCAGTATCTCATCGCCCATCTTGCAGCCGGAAGGCAGCACCACCTTCCGCTCTCCCATCTTCCAGGGAGCAGACAGTTTCATGGGTTCGCCCAGCGTCTGCATCTGCTTTTCACTTTCCAGATACACCACCGCCCCACGGTCTACACCTTTTTTATATAGCACCGTCTGGTTGCGGTCAGTACCTCTCAGCACCACGCCCGACGTTTGGATACGAAGCGGCTGTGAGAGTTCGAATACGCCCTTGTCGAGCAAGACAGCCCCTCGGAGTCCCGTCTTCTTATCAATTTTCCTGGCAGAAACAAAGTCGATGGCTTTCTGTATGCGAGCGCTCTGGTCGCCTTCTTTCCATTTCACGAAGACCACAACGTCCGCATCCGGAATCACCTTTTCGCTCTGCAGGTAGCCCACGTAGCTAAAATCAAACGCGAAGGGTTGCGCAAAGATTTGCACAACCCCTACTAACGTAAATATCCATATAGAAAATAATCTTTTCATACCTCTTGTTTCATCAGAGTTTTTATAACCTTACGGAAACTGTTTATTTTTTCTTTGCCGCTTCAATACGCTTATACCAACCCTCGCGCTCTGCCTTCAGGTCGTAGCCCCGTTTGGTGAGCCAGTTATTGATGCGTCCCTTGTATTTTCCGAACCAGCCATGTTTAGCCTTGGAATTTTCGGCATCAATGGCAAACTCGCGAGCTTCTTTCAACCAATTGAGAATCTGGAGCTTCTCGTTTTCTTTCAGGGAAGGAATCATCTCCAGATGAGCCTGATAGGTTTTCGGAACAACACCGAAAGTCATACCATCCTTCACCTGCTCTACCTGCTTCTCTGAGAGATAGTTTTCCAGATTGGCAGCAAATTCGAAGTGGTGCTTATAGAGTTCCGCATCACGCTCTGCCTTATTCTTACCGAACTTCTCATAGATATCGTTCAGCAGGAAATAACGGTTGCAAATGATATGAAGTACATTCTGCTGACTCTCTTTCTGAGAAAGCTGCAATGCATCAACAATCTTCTGCGAACGGGCAATGATGTTGCTCACATACTTGGCATCACGTCCCACACTGTCAAGTTGAACTTGCGCTCCTGCTCCCAAAGGAAGCAAGAGCAAGCAAGTAAAAACTAACAACTTATGTTTCATATGAACAAAAAAATCTTAGAATAATTTACCCTTCTCAGCCAAAGTATCGTGGTTGTTCTTCATGTCAGTCCAATCCACCTTTTCCTTGGTGCTGATACCATTGATATACTTCTCGATATTGGTATATCCGTCACCAGTGCAATCCTTGTTGGCATCGCTAGGGTCGTTAGGATTCAGACCGTTGGCTATCTCCCACTCATCAGGCATACCGTCGCCATCTGTATCTACGTATGGCTTCACCTTCTTATATTTAGGGAATCCACCAACCTGGCAGATATCTGTGATGATACCCAACTTATAGGAATCCTTGTCCAGACGGCGGTACTTAAAGCTGCCATCTTCAGCCTTCGACTTGTCAGCCAATCCCCAGAAGTCGCCGTATGGATTCTTCTTAGGCAGTTTCTTTACATAGTAAGCCTGACCGGTACGAACCTCTTCTACGATGCGCTGGTCCACGATATCGCGGGAAGGAATGGTTGCACCCACACTCTCAAGCACCTTATCAAAAGTCTGGTCCTTAGGAATAATGGTCATGTGTGGCATGGCGAATGGTTCGTTAGAACGCATCAGCGCCTTTACATCTGCAGGTATTCCATTTGGAAGATCCTTATCGGCAATCTGAATACCGCCGTTCCAGTTGTCCTTGGTTACAGCCTCGTTGCCTTCTACGATATTTCCTTCTGCATAAATACGACCATACTGAGCCCAAGGGAAGAGTTTGTTGCTTCGGCTTTCACTCTTCACGATACGGTAGCTGATGGCACCCTTCGGAGTAAGAGGTCCTGGCTTATAATAGTTGTTGATGAAGTTGCTCATGGTTGAGAACTCACCGCCATCTGCCGTACGATGCACCCAGTTGTAAACGATGTTGTTCACAAAGTTGAATACACCACCCCATCCGATAGATGGGTTACGACCTGTATTATCTGCCCAGAGGTTACGCATGAAGGTAGAGTTCTCTCCACCGATTGTACTACCAAAGGCATGGTTCCAAGTATCGAGTGCCTTGGCAGAGATGGTATTCTGGATGGTTACATTCACCGTAGGCACCTTGCGCTTTGGCTTACCATCGTGCAAATCGAACATGTGACGGTAGAAAGAGATATTCTCATCCAGACCAAACTCGCAAGAGCAGTGGTCAATCATGATGTTACCAACCGGATTACCACCGAAAGAATCCTCACGATACCATACATGGGTATTACCACGGCGGAAACGCATGTGGCGAACGAT
>CAKPWR010000058.1 GCA_934196725.1 uncultured Prevotella sp. | reverse complement strand
GTAGATTACTACCCAGTATCTTCACTCATGGAGTACTACAAGAAGGTAACTGATGCAGAAGCTGATGCTCTCGTTGAGGAGTACAAGAAGGAGTACACCATCAAGATTGATGAGTCTGGCGAGGAAGTATATTGGGAGAAGGTGAAGAACGCAGCTAAGGCTGAGATCGCTCTCCGTCGCGTATTGAAGGATGAGAACGCAGTAGCATTCACAACCAACTTCGATGACCTCGGCGATGCTGACATCGACGATCCAAACTTCTGCGGTTTCGACCAGATTCCTGGTTTGGCTTCACAGCGCCTGATGGCAGAGGGTTATGGTTTCGGTGCTGAGGGTGACTGGAAGACAGCTTGCCTCTACCGCACACTCTGGGTAATGAACCAGGGCTTGGAGAAGGGTTGCTCATTCCTCGAGGACTACACACTCAACTTCGCTGAGGACCGCACATCTAGCCTCCAGAGCCACATGCTCGAGGTTTGCCCATTGATCGCTTCAGACAAGCCAAAGCTCGAGGTTCACTTCCTCGGCATCGGTATCCGCAAGCAGCAGACTGCCCGCCTCGTGTTCACATCTAAGACAGGTAAGGGTGTTAAGGCAACTGTAGTTGACCTCGGCAACCGTTTCCGTCTCATCGCAAGTGAGGTAGAGTGCATCGAGCCAAAGGCAATGCCTAAGCTCCCTGTAGCTTCAGCTCTTTGGGTTCCACAGCCAACCTTCGAGATTGGTGCAGGTGCTTGGATCCTCGCTGGTGGTACTCACCACAGTGCATTCTCTTACGATATCACTGCTGAGTACTGGGAAGACTTCTGCGAGATTCTCGGTATTGAGTTCGTCAACATCGACAAGAACACAACTATCAGCAGCTTCAAGCAGCAGCTCCGCAACAACGAGATTTACTACATGCTTAACAAGGCGTTGAGATAATTTAAGTGAAGAGTGAAGAACGAAGAGTGAAGAATTCGAATGATTTTCAAGGCTTTTCTCTTTGTTCTTTACATTAAAGAATGAAACAATAATGAGCGCAAAAACTATTATAGAATCAGGTAAAGCCATTCTCGGTATTGAGTTTGGCTCTACCCGAATCAAGGCTGTCTTGATTGACACCGACAACAACCCTATCGCACAGGGTAGCTTTGAGTGGGAAAACCAGTTGGTTGATGGTCTCTGGACTTACAGCATCGACACCATCTGGAAAGGTTTGCAGGATTGCTACGCTGACCTCCGCAAGAACGTGAAGGCTGAGTACGACTGCGAAATCAAGCAGTTGGCTGCCATCGGTATTTCTGCGATGATGCACGGCTACATGGCTTTCGGCAAGGATGAGAACATCCTCGTTCCTTTCCGCACATGGCGCAACACCAATACAGCCAAGGCTGCAGCCGAGCTTTCAGAGCTCTTCCACTTCAACATCCCATTGCGTTGGAGCATCTCTCACGTTTACCAGGCTATCCTGAACGGTGAGGAGCACATCAACAAGATTGACTTCCTGACTACTCTCGCCGGTTACATTCACTGGCAGCTCACAGGTAAGAAGGTTCTGGGCGTAGGCGATGCATCAGGTATGCTCCCTATCGATTCCAACACCAACAACTACGATGCTGAGATGGTGGCTAAGTTCGATAAGCTCATCGAGCCTAAGAACCTGGGCTGGAAGATTCTCGACATTCTCCCTGAGGTTTTGAACGCAGGCGAAGACGCTGGCGTCCTGACCGAAGAAGGTGCCAAGAAGCTCGACCCATCAGGCACTCTCCAGGCTGGTACTCCTCTCTGTCCTCCAGAGGGTGATGCAGGTACTGGTATGGTAGCTACCAACGCTGTCCGTCAGCGCACAGGTAACGTCAGTGCAGGTACTTCTTCTTTCTCTATGATCGTATTGGAGAAAGCCTTGAGCCAACCTTACGAAGTCATTGATATGGTGACAACTCCAGATGGTAGTCCAGTTGCCATGGTTCATTGCAACAACTGTACTTCTGACCTCAATGCTTGGGTTGGTTTGTTCAAGCAGTATCAGGAGTTGCTCGGCGTTCCAGTAGACATGAACGAAGTATTCGGCAAGCTCTACAATCACGCTCTCGAGGGCGATGCAGATTGCGGTGGCTTGATTGCTTACAACTATATCTCTGGTGAGCCTGTAACAGGTTTGGCTGAAGGTCGCCCAATGTTCGTACGTTCTGCCAACGACCACTTCAACCTCGCCAACTTCATGCGCGCCAACCTCTACGCTTCAGTAGCTGTATTGAAGATTGGTAACGACGTATTGTTCAAGGACGAGAAGGTTCAGGTAGACCGCATCACCGGTCATGGCGGTTTGTTCAAGACCAAGGGTGTAGGTCAGCGCATCCTCGCAGCAGCCATCAACTCCCCAATCTCTGTCATGGAGACTGCAGGCGAAGGCGGTGCATGGGGTATTGCCCTGCTCGCAGGCTACCTCGTAAACAATGCAGAGAAGCTGAGCCTGGCTGATTACCTCGACAAGAAGGTATTTGCCGGCAATACTGGTGTTGAAATCGCGCCTACTGCAGAAGACGTAGCTGGTTTCGACAAGTATATTGAAACTTACAAGGCTGGCCTTGCCATTGAAAAGGCAGCTGTTGAGAACAAAAACTAACAAAATAATCAATACGTTTGTGGGGAATCAGTCTCCACAAACGTATTCTTATCAAAGAACAACAAAAAATAAAACTTATAAGAATAATGAAGAAACTTTTCGCAACCACATTGCTTTCTGCAGCAGTTGCATTCACAGCACAGGCTCAGAATGTAACAGGAACAATTCATGCAAACCAAGGTAAGCAGAAAATCAATAAAGAGATTTACGGACAGTTTGCCGAGCATCTCGGTAGCTGCATCTATGGTGGACTCTGGGTAGGTCCTGATTCCAAGATTCCTAACACACAAGGTTACCGCAACGACGTGCTCCAAGCTCTCAAGGACTTGAAAGTGCCTGTATTAAGATGGCCTGGAGGATGTTTCGCTGACGAGTATCACTGGATGGACGGAATCGGCCCTCGTGAGAATCGCCCTAAGATGCAGAACAACAACTGGGGTGGAACTATCGAAGACAACTCTTTCGGTACTCACGAGTTCCTGAATCTCTGCGAAATGTTGGGTTGCGAACCTTACATCAGCGGCAACGTGGGTTCTGGAACCGTTGAGGAACTTGCCAAGTGGGTAGAATACATGACCAGCGACGGTGACACTCCTATGGCTAAGCTCCGCCGACAGAACGGTCGCGACAAGGCTTGGAAGGTGAAGTTCCTTGGTGTGGGTAATGAGAGCTGGGGTTGCGGTGGAAACATGCGCCCAGAATATTATTCAGACCTCTTCCGCCGTTACTCTGTTTATTGCCGCAACTATGACGGCAACCAGCTTTACAAGATTGCTTCCGGAGCCAGCGATTACGATTACGACTGGACCAAGGTCTTGATGGACCGCATCGGCAACCGTGCCAATGCTATTTCCTTACATTATTATACTGTAATGGGTTGGAGCGGCAGCAAGGGTTCTGCTACCAAGTTCAGCAACGAGGATTACTACTGGACCTTGGGCAAGGCGCTCGGCATTGAAGATGTAATCAAGAAGCACGAGGCAATCATGGACAAGGCTGATCCAAAGAAGCAGGTGGCTCTCCTCGTTGACGAATGGGGAACCTGGTGGGATGAAGAGCCAGGCACCATCAAGGGCCATCTCTATCAGCAGAACTGTATGCGCGACGCTTTCGTTGCAGCCCTCTCGTTGAATGTTTTCCATCGTCATACTGAGCGTGTGAAGATGACCAACATCGCACAGATCGTGAACGTGCTCCAGTCTATGATTCTCACCGATACTAAGGGAACCGGTCACATGGTTCTGACTCCTACCTATCATGTATTCAACATGTATAAGGACTTCCAGGAGGCAACCTATCTCCCAATGGACGTGAAGTGCGATTCTATGGACGTTCGTGGCGACAGCCATGCGAAGGACGGCAGAAAGATTCCTCTGGTTTCTACATCTGCTGCCAAGAAGGCAGACGGAACCATCGTGGTTTCTCTTGCCAACGTAAGTCTTGACAAGGCTCAGGAAGTTGAGTTCAACCTGGATGGTGTTGCTGCTCCAAAGGCTGTCAACGGACAGATTCTTACTTGCAAGAAGGTGAGCGACTATAATGATTTTGAGCACCCGGAGGTAGTGAAGCCAACTGCCTTCAAGGATGCAAAAGTCAAGAAAAATACCCTCAAGGTTAAAATTCCTGCAAAATCTATCGTAGTTTTGAAAATAAAGTAGTATATTTGTAGGGTAAAATCTAAATTCCATCAGCTCTTTTCTCATAAGGAGCTGATGAACAAACAGTTCGACATTCTGAAGCAGAATTGTCAAAGGAATATTTCAGCAGAAAATAAACAATAATAACAAAATAAAGTAATTTGTGTTATGAACGACATTAAAGTAATGAATCATGCAGCAGATAATATCCGTATCTTGGCTGCTTCAATGGTAGAAAAGGCTAACTCTGGTCACCCAGGTGGTGCGATGGGTGGTTCTGATTTCATCAACGTGCTCTTCGCTGAGTACTTGGTTTATGATCCATCAGATCCAACATGGACGGGTCGCGACCGCTTCTTCCTCGACCCAGGTCACATGAGCCCAATGCTCTATGCTGGTTTGGCTATGCGCGGTTTCTTCTCAATGGAAGACCTCAAGCAGTTCCGCCAGTGGGGTTCAGTAACTCCAGGTCACCCAGAGCTCGACCTTCAGCGTGGTATTGAGAACTCATCTGGTCCTCTCGGTCAGGGCCACGCCCTCGCAGCTGGTGCAGCTGTTGCTGAGAAGTTCCTCGAGGCTCGTCTGGGCTCAACCATGATGCAGCACAAAATTTACGCATACATTTCTGATGGTGCTGTAGAGGAGGAAATCTCTCAGGGTGTTGGTCGTATCGCTGGTAACCTCGGTTTGAACAACCTTATCATGTTCTACGATTCTAACGACATCCAGCTCTCTACAGAGTGTGGCGTTGTAATGAACGAGGATACTGAGATGAAGTACAAGGCTTGGGGCTGGAATGTCATCAAGATCAACGGTAACGACGTGGCTCAGATTCGTGAGGCTCTCGATGCTGCTCAGAAGGAGCAGGACCGCCCTACCCTCATCATCGGTAAGACCGTAATGGGTAAGGGTGCCCTCCGCGCAGACGGCACAAGCTACGAGGCTTGCATCAATACTCACGGTGCTCCTCTCGGTGGCGAGGCTTATGTAAATACAATCAAGCACCTCGGTGGTGATCCTGAGAATGCATTCGTCATCTTCGACGATGTAAAGGAAATCTACGCTAAGCGTGCTGAGGAGTTGAAGAAGATCGTTGCTGAGCGCAAGGCAGCAGAGGCTGAGTGGCGCAAAGCTAACCCAGAGAAGGCTGCTCAGATGGATGAGTGGTTCAGCGGCAAGGCTCCAAAGGTAGACTGGAGCAAGGTTGAGCAGAAGGCTGGTTCAGCTACTCGTGCTGCTTCTGCTGCTTGTCTCGGCGTTTTGGCAGAGCAGGTTCCTAACATGATCTGTGCATCTGCTGACCTTTCTAACTCTGATAAGACAGACGGTTTCTTGAAGAAGACCAAGAGCATCGTTCGTGGTGATTTCTCAGGTGCTTTCTTCCAGGCAGGTGTTGCTGAGTTGACTATGGCAGATATGTGTATCGGTATGATGCTCCACGGTGGTGTGGTTGCAGCAATGGGTACATTCTTCGTATTCTCTGATTATATGAAGCCAGCTGTTCGTATCGCAGCCCTGATGCAGGTTCCAGTTAAGTTCATCTGGACTCACGATGCATTCCGCGTTGGTGAGGATGGACCTACTCACGAGCCAGTTGAGCAGGAGGCACAGATCCGCTTGATGGAGAAGTTGAAGAACCACGCAGGCAAGGACAGCGTTCGCGTATTCCGTCCAGCTGATGCTGACGAGACTACAGTTTGCTGGAAGCTCGCTATGGAGAATGTTGAGACTCCTACAGCTTTGATCTTCTCTCGCCAGGGCATTGCTAAGTTGCCAGAGGGAACAGACTATGAGCAGGCAGCCAAGGGTGCTTACATCGTAGCAGGCAGCGACGAGAATCCAGACGTTATCTTGGTAGCTAGCGGTTCTGAGGTTTCTACATTGGAGGCTGGTTGCGATGCTTTGCGTGCCGACGGCATCAAGGTTCGCGTGGTAAGTGCTCCATCAGAGGGCTTGTTCCGTGGTCAGAGCAAGGAGTATCAGGAGAGCGTATTGCCAAAGAACGCTAAGATCTTCGGTATGACTGCTGGTCTTCCTGTAACTCTCGAGGGTCTCGTAGGCGCCAACGGTAAGGTTTGGGGTATGGAGAGCTTCGGTTTCTCTGCTCCTTACAAGGTGCTCGATGAGAAGCTCGGCTACACAGGTGAGAACGTTTACAAGCAGGTAAAGGATTTCTTGGCTGATGCTTAATTAGCATAAATTAGTTAGGAGTTAGAAGTTTGGAACGAGATTTTGCCATAGGCAAGTTTCCTGTTTCCAGCATCTAACTCCTATCAATCTTTAAATATTAACCTTGTGAAGTGATATAGAGTACACTCTAAATTCTTCACTTAAAAAGCTTAAGTATTATGGAAGTAAAGACAGTTGGTATTGCATGCGACCATGCAGGTTTTCCATTGAAGCAGTTCGTTTTGGAATATTTGGAAAAGAAGGGTTATCCTGTTAAGGATTACGGTACTTATAGCGATGCTAGTGTAGACTATCCAGACTTTGGTCACGCTCTTGCTGAAGGCATTGAGAACGGTGAGGTTTATCCTGGTATTGGTATTTGTGGCAGTGGTGAAGGTATTGCCATGACATTGAACAAGCATCAAGGTGTGCGTGCCGGTTTGGCATGGTGCAAGGAGATTGCTCATCTTGTTCGTCAGCATAATGATGCCAATGTTTTGGTTCTTCCTGGCCGTTTCGTTGACAACAAGACCGCTGAGACTATTCTCGACGAGTTCTTCAGCACCACATTCGAAGGTGGTCGTCATGAGCGCCGTGTTAAGAAAATCCCTGTTCAGCACTAATCCCAGTCTGAACTGAAAGGATTTTTAAAAAAGGTTTTCAAAAAAATATCGCCCTGAAATGTAGCTTTTAACTCATTTCAGGGCGATTTCTTATTTCTTATTTTATATTTTTATTCCGTTACAAGAGTGAACTCTGCTCCGGAAGCATAGTCCTGACCGGACTGTTCATTCAATGCACGCAGACGTACGTAACGGGCCTTGACTGGCTTTCCGAACATTACCTTCTGCAGCTTGGCGGTCTTCTCGAAACTGCCCTTTGCAACTGGCTCTCCCCAAGTCTTGTTGTCGTTGCTTACATAGATTTCATAATCCTTGATGCAACCGTTCAACGAACCGTCCTGACGAGCCAGGTAGGTGAAGCCCTTGACCATCTTCTGCTTACCGGCGTCGAAGTCAACCCAGTGAGGATACTTCGCCAAGGTGATGGAATACATTGTGTGCCAGATAGTTGAAGGGTCACCGTCTACCAGGTAAGAAGCATCGCCCTCATCAGGCTCCTGGCTGGAAGCAAAGGCAATCTGCAAACCGGTGTTCTGCTGGTTCTGCTTCATCTGCTGCATGATGTCCTTCACCATCTCTCTGCCCGTAGCTGAAACCTTCACGAGATTTGGAAGCTCTGACTTCACGGCTGGACGGATGATGAATCCGAAGGTGGTTGGAGTGCTGCGAACCTGATCAGGAGTCAAAGGGCCACCCTGTCCGCAACTTGCGCCACCCAGTCCGGTAACCTTCGCATCCAGGTGCAGATGGGTTCCGCTGCTCTTTGGCAACTGATAAGGATGAGCAGCCAAGGTCAACTCCTGCTGACTCCAAGGAAGAGCCGATGCTGACATGGTGCTGTCGGAGATGAATACGACGCCCTGCTGCTGGCTGTTGGTAACTGCGCACCAGCGAACCTCCTCGCGGTTGCCCTGTGCCTGAGGCTTAGGGAGCATGATGCCCTGCTCTGCCACCGGACTATGATACCAACCGATAAACTGGCTGGTCTTGCGGTCGTTATAGTTGTTCACCGGTCCACGTCCGTAGTAATCATACTGGTTCAGCTCGCTTGGCAATACCATTGAGTAACCGATACGAGGCAGAATCACCTTAGAGCGGTTGGCTCCGATGGCGCTCTGCATTTCGATGGAACCGTCCTTGTAGATGGTGTAGATCTGACGGGAAGTGAACTTCAAATCAGCATCTGTCAGGGTGCGCTTGTTCTTCTCGAAATTGTAGCAAGACTCTGGGTCGCGGTCACGGTTGCCATAGTTCACGTCGCAGCCTTCCTTGCCCTGGCTCTCCACGGTGAAGTCGAGCTTGTAGGTTCCGTCCTTCTTGTTAGGAGTGATGGTCCAGCTCTTCACCACGTGCTGCAGGTCATAGAGTCCGTTCTTGAACCATGCGTTGTGGTAACCGATTCCAGCATCATTATCTGTAGGCGCACGGTAAGCATCCAGCTTCGGACCATTGCCGTCCTTGATGATTTCCTGGTTGCCGTACTTCAGGCTGTAGATGGCTCCGGTGTTCAGGTCGAAAGCCACCTGGAAGTTCTCGCCCGTGATGTTGGCACGTTTTGCAGCCTTGTCCAGCTGATATTTCATCGCCTTGCCGTTCTTGGCAACTGCAGCGATAGAAGGAGCGGCAACATCAGCACCCTTCACTCTCAGCTGCTCTTCCATCTGAGGATAACCCTTCTTGGCCCAAGGCATGTCCTTGCCCAGGAGGAACTGAACGGTCACGAAGTACTCGCTGTTAGCATCCAGACTCGCATAATCGTAAGGCAAGGTGTAGATTCCCTTCTCTCTAGGACCCACGATGTTCTTGGCTCCCTGCAATGGCTGGTTCTTCTTCACGCAGACTCCGTCCTTATAGAGCGACCATACTATCTGATAGTTCTTCAGAGGCTCGAAGTAGTTCTTGTTGAAGATTTCAATCTGTCCCTGCTTCATGTCGATTGCCTTGACACCCACGTTCTGGTAAACCTTCTTCACCTCGAAGTACTGAGCCTTTGGAGTGAGGTCAGGACGCATGATTCCGTTCATGCAGAACATTCCGTCGTTAGGCTTGTTGTCCTTTCCGAAGTCGCCACCGTAGGCCCAGTAGGTCTTGCCGGTAGCAGGATCCTGCTTGTCCAGTGCCTGGTCCACCCAGTCCCAGATGGCGCCACCCATGAAGAAGTTGGTGCTCTCTATTGCGTCCCAGTAGTCGATGAGGTTTCCGCAGGCATTACCCATGGAATGCGCATATTCTGAGATGTGGAACGGATACTTCAGCTTGTACTTGCCCTGAACGGCTCCCTGCACCCATGCGATGGATGGATACTGGTTGGAACCCATGTCCACGATGTCGTTGTTGCGCTCATACTGAACCGGGCGACTGGTGTCGTAAGCCTTGATGGCATTGTAGCAGTCCACGAAGGTCTTGCCCGGACCAGCCTCGTTACCCAGACTCCAGATCACCACGGAAGGATGATTGACAGTAGCGTGAACCATCTCCATGTTTCTTGCGATGTGGGCGTTGCGGAACTCAGGAACGTGAGACAGACTCTGCTTGCCATAGTAATACTGATGGCTCTCTATGTTGGCCTCGTCCTCCAGGTAGATTCCGTACTTGTCGCAGAGATAATACCAGTAAGGAGCATCAGGATAGTGGCAGTTGCGCACGTGGTTGATGTTGCCACGCTTCATGAGGAACACCTCGTGCTCCATCTGTTCGCGGCTCACGGTATGGCCTGCCTGAACATTGTTCTCATGACGGTTCACGCCCTTCAGCTTGATAGGCTGACCGTTCAGATAATAGTATCTTCCCGCCAGTCCGAACTCGTCCTTTTCTGCCGGAGTCTCCTTGATTTCCACCTTTCTGAAACCAACGAAGGTAGAGAAAGTCTGCACGGTTCTGCCCTTTCCGTCCTTCAGCTCGCCCACCAGCGTGTAGCGATGAGGTGCTTCTGCACTCCAGAGGTTCACCTTGTTGGCAGCATCCAGCGTAGCTTCGAGTTCTATTTCTCCCTTTGCGTTCAGCTTGCCTGCGAGCTTAGCCGATGCGGTTACACCGCTGAGCAGCGTGTTCTCGTCAGAATAAAGACGGTTGGCGTAGAGCGAATACTGGATAGTGTAGCCCTTGATAGCCTTCTTCGAGAGGTTCTGAAGCTGAGCTGTGATGTGGAGCTTGGCGTTGCTGTAGGTTTCGTCCAGGTCAGGAATTGCCTTGAAGTCTCTCACCTGCACCTGAGGCTTTGCCGTCAGAGCCACGGTACGGAAAATACCTGGCAGTCGGAACATGTCCTGACTCTCGAGGAAGGAACCGTCAGAATGGCGGTAAACCTCTACTGCCACCGTATTCTCTTCACCCTCCTTATTTAAATAAGGTGTAATATTGAATTCAGCCAGATTTCGGGAGTTCTTCGAGAATCCTACGTACTTGCCGTTGATGTAGAGATAGAAGAAGGAATCCACTCCGTCGAAGTTGAGATAGATTTCCTGTCCCTTCCAGTCAGCAGGCACGGAGAAGGTTCTGCGATAGGAACCCACCTCGTTGCGGTTACGGTAGGTCATCCAGTCTTTTGGCGGCGTACGCATCACTCCACCCTTCCAGTCGTTCATCGGCTGCCAGGAGTGCTGGAAGATGACGCGCTGGTTGGAGTAAAGCGGATCTCCGTACTTGTTCTTTCCGTCTCTCTGCAGTCCAGCCATGTTCCAGTTCATTGGCACCTTGATGTCGTCCCATTTCGAAACGTCATAGTCTGTACGGAAAAAGTCCTTTGGTCGTTCATCAGGATTCGGCGCCCAATGGAATTTCCACATTCCGTCAAGTGATTTCCAGTAGGAACTGTTTTCCGGCAATACCTTTCTCGCCTCGTCAATGTTTCTGAACGAGAAGAACCAGGCATGTGGCTGCTGCTTGTTAACAGCCACGGAATCAGGACTTTGCCATTCCCATCCCGTAGGTGCTGTCTGTTGCTGGTAGAAATATCCACCCAGCACGTCGCCTGCCCAGGCAGGAGAGCAGCACAGTATTCCAGCGAATAGTATTAAATGAGTTCTTTTCATTTGTTGATTTTTATATTAAGTTTTTCCAAGTTAGAAAGTTTCCCCCATCGCCTGTATAAATCATGGCAATACGCCCTGGAAGCTTCATGTTTAGCAATACGCCCTGAAAGGGCAGAAACCCCTAGCCCAGGGCAACGCCCTGGGTATACGGGCATTCAATAAAAACGCCCTGTAAGGGCAAAAGCTTTATAAATCGTCTGGTCGTTGAAAGCTTTTGCCCTTACAGGGCGACAGGCTTGCGACCATAATGAACCCAGGGCGCTGCCCTGGGCTAGGAGCTTCTGCCCTTTCAGGGCGTGTAGGAAAAAACTTGCTTTTATTCATTTCCAAATTTCCCCACGCACCGAAGACCATTAGGTTCTTGGGGCGTGTGGGGAAAAATTGCTTTATTCAATAATCTTTACTTCTTGGCAACCATTGCCTTCTTGGCTGCAACTACTGCCTTCTTGTACTTGGCTGTTGCGCTCTTCACTGCCTTCGCATTGTTTGCCTTCTTGGCTGCAGCTACGGCGTCATAGAGCTTCCACAGATTATACTTGGCTGTTGCTGCCTTCTGAGCCTTGGTGTAAGCTGCGGCAGCTGCCTCGGTAGCAGCCTCGTCCTCAGGAGAAGCATACTGGTGCTTGTAACCCTGCACCTTGTTCCAGAAACCACGGGTGAAATCAGGGAAGGCTACGGGTGCACAGTTGTTGTCCATTGAGATGGCTCCCAACTCTGCCAGTGAGCACCACTCGGCAAGGTCGTAAACGTCCATATCCAATGGCAAACCGTTCTGCAGACAGTAAACCAATCGAGAATCCATGATGAAGTCCATACCGCCGTGACCCATCTGACGGCCCAGCTCACCATACTTCTTCAGGATAGGATGGTAATACTTCTTCACCAACGCTTCCTTCTGCTCCTTGTTCATGAAACCGTGAGCATTGAGGTTGTCCATCTGAGGAGCACCTGTACCCTTCAAAGCATCACCTGAGAGAGCAAACTCCTCGGTAGGATACTTGGTAGCATAACCCTTGGTTCCGGTCAACTTGAACAATCGGTTGTATGGCTGAGGAGTCATCACGTTGTGCTGAATCTCCACTACCTTACCCTTGGCTGTACGCATCAAAGTAGTAGTGTGGTCGCCATTACGGAACTCCTTGCATTCCTTGCCGCTCTTCTTTGAAACCCAGTCCTTACCCACGAAAGATTCCGTATCCATTGCAACCAATGTAGTGAAGCGGTCGCCACGGTGGATGTTCAGACACTGAGCCACAGGACCCAAGCCGTGAGTAGGATAAACGTCACCACGGTTCTCCATGTTGTACTTCATGCGCCAGTGCAGATTATCCTTGTCGTTGTCATTAGGGTCTTTCCAGTAAGCATTCCAGAAGTCCTCCAGGCAGTGGATGTAAGCACCCTCAGCACGGATGATGTTTCCGAAAACACCGTCCTGCGCCATAGCCAGGGCGTTCATCTCATAATAGTCGTAGCAGCAGTTCTCCAGAATGAAGCAATGCTGACGTGTCTTCTCGCTGAGGTCAATCAGGCTCCAGCACTGTTCCAGGTTCATTGCACTAGGCACCTCGATGGCAGTATGCTTGCCGTTCTCCATCGCCATCTTAGCCACTGGGAAATGGTGATTCCAGTCGGCAGCGATGTAAACCAGGTCGATGTCCTTGCGCTTGCACAACTCCTCGTAGCCCTTGGCTCCGCTGTAGATGTCGGCAGGCTTCAATCCCTGCTTGCGGAGATACTCCTGAGATTTCTCAGCTCTAGCCTCCTCATAATCACAAAGGGCAACGATTTCTACACCTGGAATGTGGCAGAAACGCATCACCGCCCATGGACCACGCATTCCCAGACCCACAAAGCCCACACGTACCGTCTGCAACTTGGGTGCCTTCAAGCCTAATACGTTCTCCTGTCCGGCAGGACGCTCAGGTGTGTCAACTACGATTGTACCCTTGTCCCAATGCCATTTAGTACTTGGTGACAAAGACTGTGCGCCAGCTGTCAGAGAGAATGCAGCCAAAGACGCAATCAAAAAACTCTTAATTTTCATCCCTATATTCTGCGACACAGTTAGTTAGAAATCTTATTTATTAGGTTTCGGAGCATCTAAGAAAGCCCCAGTTTCATCATTTCAGATGTTCCGTCCGTCCTTGTGTCGCATTATAAGACGAGACGAAAATCCGAAAGACAGTACAAAAGTACAAATATTTTTCGAAACCGCAATCTTTTTTATAGATTTTTATTATAAAATCGGTTCTAATGCATTTACTCAAGTTTCGCAAGTAAGCCCCACACGCCCTGAAAGGGCAGAAGCACCTAGCCCAGGGCAGCGCCCTGGGTGTTTATGGACGCAAACCTGTCGCCCTGTAAGGGCAAAAGCCTTCAAATACCTAGCAATATACAAGGCTTTTGCCCTTACAGGGCGCCTTGCTGATTGCTATTATACCCAGGGCGCTGCCCTGGGCTAGGAGCTTTTGGGCCTTCAGCCCGTACTTAAACCTCATGCAAAACTTCAGTACATTTATTAAATGTACCCGTTTTATAGTAAGAAAAGACAAAAAAAGGGGGAAAAGGCTGCGTTTTTATGAATGAGCCTTTCCCCCTACAACTATATTTAATTCTCGTATAACATTCTTTGTTTATTTCCCGGTAAACTGTCCCATGAAGAGGATGGCACCGGTCTGTCGGTCGGTAATCGTATAGACGAACGGACGGTCAGCATGGAAAACCACTGGGCGCTCTTCTCTTGGCGCCAGCGATGTCAGCATGATGGCTCCGGTAACGGCAGCTGCCTCGGTTCCCGTTTCGCTCACCTCAATCTTTGCCTTCTGCAACATCTGGCTCACGAAGAAATCACCCTTGGCAAAACGGCTGAAATCTGCCTTCGAAGGGTTGAAGATAGATGGCGCTCCCAACTGACTGATGATCTCGTTGAGCGGCAATTCCATTTCTGTGGTAAACTTAGGCAGCTTCAAGTCTACCTTGCATTCCTCCACATTACCCATCATTGTCATGAATTTTTCCGCATCCATTCCCTTCATCATGTCGTCGATGCTCTTGCCCTCGTTAGGCAGCATCACGGTCATGCAGTAGGTGCCGTTGCCGTAGAGCAGCTGCACCGCCTTGAAGGTTTCGTTCTCATAACAGTCGAATTTATCGTTCTGATGCATCATCTCCACCTTCTGAATATCGCGCGTATAACCACGGAAATTCTCCAGCTTCGTGCTCTTCTTGTCAAACTCCTTCATCCAGGTGCCCTTGAAGTAAATGGCGTTCAGCAGATAGGAAACAGCACTAGGCTCCATGCGGTCGATAAACTTCGGAATCATTCCCTTCGTCTGCTTCTCGCACCATGAGTTGATGCGGTCTGCCGACTTCTGCGAATTGAAGTCGAGGCTCTCGATTCCTGCCTGATAATTATCAGAAACAGCCTTGACAAAATCTTTATCCAACTGATATTTCTTGTTAACAGCCACGTAGTTGGCGATATTCACGGCGGTCTGCTTGTCCAGCTTGCCCGCACTCATGATCAGCGACTTATAAAGCTCGTTCAGTTCCTTCACGCTCACCCCGTCGCAGCCAATCGCCTTCATGATTTCCTGCTGGGTTTCACCGTCAGCACCGTTTGCCAACATACCCATGAGATAGGAAACGCTCATAGGCGAAACCACCTTCGAGTCCATTCCTGAAACCTTCTGGAAGAGGTTGAAGGCAAACTTGTTGTTCTTCTGCAGAATGTTGAGCTGAGCATCCGATAGAGTCAGATATTCTTCGTCCATATTCATATCATTGTCAGGGCGAGCCACCTGGTTCTCGTCCTTGATTTCCTTATTCACGTTTTTGCTTGTAGAGCAAGAGTTGATAGCCATAGCTGCCAGCATCATCAGCACGGCAGACTTCATCATGTTATTCTTTTTCATAATCTCTTCTTTTAAATTTCGTCTGCTAGTAAAATGCAGCCGTCCGCAAATCCTTGCATCCCCATCCCTTCTTTTAACTCTTCTTAATATTTCCTGCAAATATTTATTTAAAAAACCGTAAAAACCTTTGCACATTCCAGGAAATAATGCTATCTTTGCATTTTACATAAAGGAAAGAATTAGTTACTAACAATCAAAACAATTGGAATTATGAGCAAATATTTTGCAGAATCAGAATTGATCATCAATGAAGATGGAAGTTGCTTCCACCTCCATTTACGCCCGGAACAGGTGGCAGATAAGGTAATCCTCGTAGGCGACCCAGGTCGCGTGGCTCTCGTAGCATCCCATTTCGAGGAGAAGGAATGCGAGGTTTCAAGCCGCGAATTCCACGCCATCACCGGAACATATAAAGGTAAGAGAATCACCGTGCAGAGCACCGGAATCGGATGCGACAACATCGACATCGTAGTCAACGAGCTGGATGCGCTCAAGAACATCGATTTCAAGACCCGCACCGAGAAACCGGAGCACACCACCCTCACCCTCGTGCGCATCGGAACCTGCGGTGGTCTGCAGCTCAACTGTCCTGCCGGAACCTTCGTGGCTTCGCAGAAGAGCATCGGTTTCGACGGACTCATCAACTTCTATGCCCGCCGCAATGAAATCTGCGACCTCGAGACCGAGGCAGAGTTCAAGCGTCAGGTGAAGTGGAACGACCAGATAGGCAATCCATACTGCGTGAATAACGACCCAGAGTTGCTGGAGAAGATTGCCGGCGACGATATGGTTCGTGGAATCACCATCGCCTGCGGCGGTTTCTACGGTCCGCAGGGCAGAGAACTCCGCGCCCCTCTTGCCGACCCAGAGCTTAACGCAAAGATTGAGGAATTCGAGTATAACGGCCTGCGCGTCAATAACTTCGAGATGGAGAGTTCAGCCCTCGCCGGCCTTTCCCTCCTCCTCGGCCATAAGGCATTGACCTGCTGCATGGTCATCGCCAACCGCCGTGCCCTCAGTGCCAACACCGGCTACAAGAGCACCATCGACAACCTCATCAAGGTTGTGCTCGATAGAATCTAGTTCATTGCAGCAATACGCCCTGAACCAACGGTCACCGGCCGAAGGGAAAGGTAAAGGGCAGAAGCTCTCGTCCCCCCGCTAGGTGTCCCGGCGGATTTGAAACATACACCCCGCTAGGCGTCCCGGCGGATTTGAAATCCGCCGTAAAAAAAAGGTTCGACCTATTAAAACCGGGGGATTTGTAATCCCCCAACAAAAAGGAAAAGCATACTCCTTTGCTGCGGATTACAAATCCGCAGAACCTAAATAGGTTAGGACATTTTTAAACGCCGGATTACAAATCCGGCGGGACGCTAACGCCCTGAAAGGCAAAAACTCATTGCAGCAGCACGCCCTGAAAGGAATGTCATCTGTTGCAGCAGCACGCCCTGAAAGGAATGTCATCTGTTGCAGCAGCACGCCCTGAAAGGGCAGAAGCTCCTAGCCCAGGGCAACGCCCTGGGTTATCTGGAACGCAAAAAGTCGCCCTGTAAGGGCAAAAGCTTTAAAATACAAATCAGAAATGAAGAATCAAGAAGAATGTATCTGCGCCCTGGCAACCCCAGCCGGTGGCGCCATCGGAATCATCCGACTCAGTGGCAACAACGCCATTACCATCACCGACAAAATCTTCCAGTCTGCCAACGGCAAATCCCTGGAAGAAGCCAAACCCTACACCCTGCATTATGGAGAA
>CAKPWR010000057.1 GCA_934196725.1 uncultured Prevotella sp. | reverse complement strand
TGGTTCCGTAGCTCAACTGAATAGAGCACTTGACTACGGATCAAGAGGTTCAAGGTTTGAATCCTTGCGGAATCACTCAATTGATTATGCAAGCAATTAATTTTAAGTTGCACCCTTAGCTCAGTTGGTAGAGCAACTGACTCTTAATCAGTGGGTCTAGGGTTCGAATCCCTAAGGGTGTACAAAGTTAAGCGTTTCCTTGTTGGAGACGCTTTTTTGTTTTATACCCTACCCTCACTACCCTGCTACTTTCATCATACACCAGCCAACACATAATCATAAGAAACTGGGAAAGAAGAAAGCAGCAACTAGAGAAACCACACAGACAACATACAGAAAAGTATAGAGAAAAGCATAAAAAAAGACAAGAGAATGAAGAAATATAGACAACAAAAAAATAGGACCTGTTTCACAACAGATCCTATCACATACTTACTAAAACTAAATTAACCACTAAAAAAACTAATATCATTTTCTTATGAGAAACTCCACATGGAAGAAACTCAAAAGCTTTTGTAATTTAAACACCGGATAAGAACCGCCTCTTATCCTAAATCGCAATGCAAAGATAGAACAAATATTTGAAACAACCAAATAAATTATACTATTTTTTATCGGTTTACCCAAAATACGCCTATATTTTACATTATTTAAAACTTATAGCCGATTGTCATCAATAATTGATGGCGATTATTCTCAACTTGAGTAGCATTAACAGAACAACCCATATCCGCAAAACTTTCGAATGGATAGAAATCTCCCTTCTGAGTAGAATACTGATAAGCTACATCTATAGCCAGATTCTGGTAATTGAAACCTATACCCAAAGTAAAACGGTTCATCGCCTTCCAATTGGTATAATCAGCAGAAGAAGCTATGTAAACACCATTGCTATCAAATGTCTGATCACGCAAGGCATTATCCTTGTACATTGGCGATACGTAATTATAACCCAATCGGACAGACAACATGTCAACAGGCTTAATCTCTGCACCCAGCTTCAAGGTGCTTACGCCCTGCAGATTCAATCGGGTATCGTGATTCATAGCCTCATCACTGCTACTGCTCTCATAATAGTCTCCCCAATAAGCATCATAATAACCTCCATCCTTTACACGGTTGTCCATGTGGTCGTACCATGCATACTCATAAGTTGCACCAAGAGCCAGATAATTACTTACAGTATGACCCAAGCTGGCACCCACCTTCCATGGTGTATTGAGACGGAAATCATAATCTATACTCTGACCTCTATCACCCTTGACATAACAAGGCTGCTGACTTCCATCTTTTTCCTCATAGGTAGCAGGATCATTGTTTCCCCAAATTCGAATATCATTATCACCACTAACTGTAAGGTCATAGAAGATAGGGCTATTGAAATACGCACCAATACGGAAAGGAGAATCCTTGACAGGACGGAAGATAACACCTGCCTTCACATCAAATCCTGTACCGGTAATCTTCAGCTGCTCAAATGAATCCATCATATTGCCATCAACGAAGTTTTCGGCATAGAGAGAATTACTATTATAATGAACATCATGAAGACCGATGGTCAGACCCAGCCAAACCTGATTATTAAGCGATCCACTGATATTGAAATCATAGGTACCGATATAACCATGCTGATACTGACCAAACAAATACTGATTAGCCTCAGCATAAGCCAAACCACCATCGGTAGGAACTGTAAACAAACCTGGCTGATAGTTGCCGGAATTATCCTTATATCCACCAAGGTTGGCGTCCTGACTGGTCCACCCCGCATACTCCTTGAAATTCTTAGCTGCGGTTATCTTGTTAAGAGAAACATCCTTCAAAGACCCGGCAGCATTCAGAATCTGTCCAAAATCAGCACTCTTATGATAATTGAAAGCCAGATTCATCCAATTGGTACCTTTGTTTTTCGGACTCCATACGATACCCACCTGGTCGAAGGTAGGATGACTCTTCTTACCATTAAAGGATATACTGGAATAATTGTACTCTGTATAATTCTCAGCATCTGTTTGGGCGATAACTCCTGCAGTAAGAGTCATTTGACTTCTACGGAAAAGACCAACACCAGCAGGGTTACTGCTGATAGTGGAAATATCGGCACCCAGAGCTTCCATAGCACCACCCATACCCACATAGCGGGCAGTACCAGTAAGCTGGGGTGCAGCCAACTTAGCGTCCTGATAAGTTTCTTGCGCAGCAGCCGTCATGCTAGCCATGAGCATACTGGCAAAGAGTATATGTTTTAAATTATTCATAATCTTCTCAAATACTAATTATTGTTATCAATTTATCTTCTTCCACCGAAGCTGCCGCCACCAGAGTGACCGCCACCGCCTCCGAAGCTACCACCACCGGAACGACCGCCACCACTGAAGCTGCCACCTCCGAAGCTGCCACCACTGTTACCAAAGCTAGAATTGCCGCGGCTACCCCAGGAAGAGTTGTTATTGTTGTAGTTGCCGTTATTCTGGCGCTGACCAAAGCTGCGGTTAGAACCACTACGGCGCGAATAAGTATTGCGATTATTACCAGCAATGCCAGTAAACTGATGATTGGAACCATCGATGCGCCCCGGGTTGTTATAACTCTTGTTACCGGCAAATCCGCCATAACTTACATGACCTATCATCGGGCCACCCCAATACCATGGATTATAATATCCACCCCAGCCATAGTACCATGGACTGTACCAGCCACCATACCAACCAGCATAGCCATAATACCATGGATCGTACCAAGGGTCAAACCAAGGATCATACCAGCCGGCATAATATCCGTAACGCCAAGGATTGCGCCATCCCCACATACGGCTGCGCCAATAATAAGGACCATAGCCATAATAGTCATAGAACCAAGGATCATAATATCCATCCCAACGGCTCATTTCCCGAGTACGGCTGAAGTCTTCTTCAGGGTCAGCATATTTCTGAGCAAAATAAGCATCATCATAGATACTGTCAGGAGCAACTCCCTTACCTACATGAAACTGGATGATATCATTACCCAGAGAATCTTTCCCTACATTCTCATAATGACTCAAGAATTTACCACCACGGTTATATTCATCCACGCTTCGGTTGCTTCCACTCCAGTACAAGGCATATATACTGTCTCTACGTGCTTTCTGCTCGGCATAAGCACGCTGTAATTGCGCACGATGCTCAGCTTGCTTCTTGGCCTCTTTCTTTGGATTGAAGTAGAGGTCATCGTCCTGTGCCATTGCCGTAAAAGGCATGGTTGCTGCCATGAGGACTGCTAGAAGATACATCTTTTTCATTTTACTATTCTCCTATTTTGATATGGAGTTTTTACTCCATTTTGGGTTATTATTTATATAAATATAATAATCATAATGCAAAAATATTGCATATCTTACTGCAAAAGTACAGAAAAACCCTAAATAATGGTAGGATTTCCCCTATTTTTTATAATTTTGCAGAAAAATTAAATGAATTCAAACGTTTTTCAACATTTATACACATAAAAAAGGCATGAAATACTTTGTAGCAACATTCAATATTGAGACCGCTCCCGACCTGATGGAAGCAGCTCGCGACCTCCTTGCCGACGGAGCTGCCGAGGCTGGATTCGAATCGTTCGAGGAAACAGAAACAGGCATGGAGGCATACGTACAGAAAGACCTTTTCGATAAGGAGGCACTTGATGCCTATATCTCTGATTTTCCAATCATGGATACCCAAATCACCTATGCCATCCAGGATGCCGAGGACAAAGACTGGAATCAGGAATGGGAGGAACAGGGATTCGCTCCTATTTTTGTGGACGACCAGGTTGTTATCTACGATGCCAAGCATCCAGAACTCTATCCGGACACAAGTAACCGCCCTGACATCATCGAGATTGGAATTGAAGCAAAACTTGCCTTCGGTACAGGAAATCATGAGACTACCCGTATGATCATCTCGCAATTGCTCCAGATGCCAATCAAGACCAAACGCATTCTGGATTGCGGTACCGGAACCGGTATTTTGGGACTCACCTCTTCCAAACTGGGAGCCAAAGATGTTGTAGGATATGACATCGACGAATGGAGCGTTGAGAATGCCAAACATAATGCTGTTCTCAATGGCGTTGACAACATGGAAGTATTCTTCGGAAACAGCAGCGTTCTCAACCATGTCAGCGGCGTATTTGATGTGGTGATGGCAAACATCAACCGCAATATTCTGCTTGAAGACATGAAACTGTTCCGCAGTGTCATGAATATCGGTGGTTCTCTGATACTCAGCGGATTCTACGAAGAGGACATCCCTGTATTACTGGAAAATGCAGCAGAGCTTGGACTTCATGAAACCAACCGTCATGTTGACAACAACTGGGCATGCCTGGTACTTGGAGAATAGAAAAGCCAGAGCATCAGATTACCCTATCAACAGTAAAAATATAAGGTGTAATTCATAAAGTACATTTTTCATTGTACATGATGAATTACACCTTACACATTCCGTCACTCGTTAAATATTTTCTCATTGTTATTACTTCCTATGCACAATTGCTTCAAGTCGTAATAACTTCCATTGTAGATATCAAAATCTACATATCCCTTGATGCCTGGCAATTTACCAGCATCCGTATGCTGCCAGAACTTCCATTTGCCCTTGTATTGCACCTTGTCCACATAATAGTGGGCTATCCAATAAGGATAATCATCAAAAACCGGCGCACTTAGGTATTGCTCCTTAAACTTATAATAAGTATAGATGATAGGCTTCACATGATACCTGTCTTCTACGATATGCAACCACGTAAGTACATCACGTTGAAAATCCTCCACGCTCTTATCATCCGGTTTGTGCTCGATGTCAAGCACCGGCGGCAAATCTCCATCGGTAAGATGCACTTGCTGCAGGAAATAATAAGCCTGTTCACGAGCCGTAGATTTATTGCTCCAGAAATGATATACACCACGGATAAAACCAAAATCGCGAGCCTGATTGAAATTAGAACGGAAATTCTCATCCAGCCTGCTGGAGCCCTCAGTGCTCTTAATGATGACAAAACGCACAGGGCATCCCTTAATCATTGCATTCTTAAGTTGCTCCCAATCTATATCTCCCTGATAATGAGAGATATCTATGCCATGAATTTCATATCCTTCAGGATAGACCTCATCACCATAAAGCGCACGCCATCTAAAACCCGTAGGACCTACGAAGAAATGGTAAAACAAAAAAACATACAGTACAACAACTGCTATTCCGCCAATCCACCAAGCCCAACGGGGATAACGGCTCCAAAGCCCCGACGAACGTCTGGACCTACGTCTACGGGCAGGTCGCTTCGCCGTGGTTCTGACCGGGGAAGAAGAAGTTTTCTTCGCTCCACCACGTTTGTTGTTGTTGCTAGTTTGTTTGTTTACCATGATAATGAATTATATATAAAAAAAGAGGGAGGAGGTGCATGCATGGCTATACAGCCTACGGCAAGACATCCCCTCCCTAAAGGTCGGCTAGAAGAATCTAGCACCTATATAGGAATGTTTATTCCTGAATCATCAGAAACATATTTCTTACTTAGCCTGCTCCAACTGGAGAGTCTTTGTGGTCTGGTCGCAAACCTCAGATGGACCCCAGTACTGGATAGGACCTGGATATACATAAGCTGTCTCCTTAGCCCACTGCTCACGCTTAGAAGCGAAGAACTTGAATGGAGCACCGTCGAGCTCTACGAGAGCCTTGCGGATAACTGGCTTGTTAGCACCGTTACGACGCTCGATGTTCATCATCATTGTGATAGGCACACCACCGGCAATCCACTCTGCAGCAGGAGCTGTGGTGTTCTTGATGATTGACATGTAACCAGTCTTGCCGTTAGCGATGAGGCGAGATGCGTTGAAACCGAGTGAGTAGCAGTAGTCAGCATCGTAGTTAGAAGGAGCTGCGCAACGTCCCTCGTAACCGAAGAAGTGGTGCTGAGCTGAGAACTTACCTACGAACTTACCCTCCTTCTTCCAAGCAGCCAACTTCTCAGCTACCATACGAGAGAGCAACTTCTCTGTCTCGATGAGAGAAACCTGTACGTTTCCGTGAGGGTCACGGTCGAGGCAGAGCTGGCGAGCTACGTCAGCTGGCAAAGACTCCAATACAGCGAGGTTGTCCTTAGCGATGGCACCCTTAACGAATGCAATCTGCTCCTCAGCGCTGGCAAACTCACGGCTTTCACCTGTTGCAGGGTCTGTAAGAACCTCGTTCAACTCTGCGATGAGCTTCTTGATAGCTGGGATGAACTCGATCAAGCCCTCTGGGATGAGAACAGTACCGAAGTTGTTGCCCTCAGCAGCACGGTTGGCTACGGCTGTAGCGATGTATGTAACAACATCGTCAAGTGACATTTCCTTAGCCTCTACCTCCTCAGAAATCAAGCAGATGTTTGGCTGAGTCTGGAGTGCGCACTCAAGAGCGATGTGAGAAGCTGAACGACCCATCAACTTGATGAAGTGCCAGTACTTGCGTGCAGAGTTACAGTCGCGCTCGATGTTACCGATGAGCTCAGAGTATGTCTTGCAGGCAGTATCGAAACCGAAAGATGTCTCAATCTGCTCGTTCTTCAAGTCACCGTCGATAGTCTTAGGGCAACCGATTACCTGAACGCCATACTTCTTGGCAGCATAGTACTCAGCGAGAACGCAAGCGTTGGTGTTAGAGTCGTCACCACCGATGATAACGAGCGCCTTGATACCGAGCTCACGGAGAATCTCGATACCCTTCTCAAACTGGTCTTCCTTCTCCAGCTTGGTACGGCCAGAACCGATGATATCGAAACCACCAGTGTTGCGGTACTCGTCCATGATCTCAGGAGTAATCTCCATATACTTGTGATCAACGAGACCGCCAGGACCGAGGATGAAGCCATAGAGCTTGTTAGCAGGGTTGAGAGACTTCACACCGTCGAAGAGACCAGAGATAACGTTGTGACCGCCAGGAGCCTGACCGCCAGAGAGGATAACACCTACGTTGAAAGCTGGGAGTTCCTGAGCCTCACCTGCCTCGAAAGTAATAACAGGCATACCGTATGTGTTAGGGAAGAGAGCCTTGATTTCTTCCTGGTTACCTACTGACTGAGTTGCTGCACCCTCAACTGCCTTTACAGGACCCTGAAGCGCCTTTGGCAACTTTGGCTGATAAGCAGCTCTTGCAATCTGCAATGCACTTTTTTCCATAATTCTTTTATTAATATTTAATTAGTTGAAACTTCAAAAACACTGCAAATTTAAGGTTTTTCTGCGAGATACGGAAAGAAAAATGCTAAAAATGCGTTAATAAGAAGATTTTTTCTGAAAAAATATTGGATTTACAAAGAAAATGATTATCTTTGACCAATATTTCGAATCATTTATTAACTAAAAGATTATAATATGGCTAACAAAAGAGATTTAAAACGCACTATTAACTACATCACCAGCGAGCTTTTCGCTGAGACTGTAGCTGCCTCATTGTATAACGGCAAACCTAGTCAGGAAGACGTAGATGGAATTCTGTCTTCAGTGGTGATGATTCACAACGATTTCATCAGCCGAGTTTCTCACCCGGAACCAGGCATCAAGGCTGGCGTCTATTACCAGAACTTGATTAAGGATTTCAACAAGCAGGTAAGCGAAGTAGTGGATCAAATCGCTAATTTGGGATAGCGACACGTTAGAAAGAGAAAAGAATTAAAAGAAATAAGGGAATAAGAGGAGTTTCTTTCCAAGACTCCTCTTTTCACCTATTATATATATAACATAAAAAGTAATGATAAGAAACATCTGTCAGTGGTTATTGTACAAGCGTTTGGGATGGAAAAAGGATGTAGCCTTCGAACTTCCTGAAAAGTATATCATCTGCTTAGCTCCTCATACCAGCAACTGGGATTTGATTCTCGGTCAGCTGTTCGAACACGCAGAGGGTATGAAGTGCAATTTCCTCATGAAGAAAGAATGGTTTTTCTGGCCTCTAGGTCCCATCTTCCGCAGAATGGGAGGCATTCCGGTTTGGCGCAGCAAGCACACCAGCATGACCGACAACCTTGCAGAAGAAGCCAAGAAGCGCGAAAGCTTTGGACTTTGCATTACTCCAGAGGGCACCCGCTCACTGAATCCTGACTGGAAAAAGGGCTTTTACTTCATTGCCCTCAAGGCTGGGCTGCCTATCTATCTCTACGGGGTAGACTTCCAGCGTCGCCTTATCCAGTGCAACAAAGTCGTCATTCCTTCAGGAGATGTAGATAAAGACATGCGCGAGATAAAACTCTACTTCAAGGACTTTAAAGGCAAGAAGCCAGAGAAGTTCACAATCGGCGAAGTAGACTAAAAAAGAGGGTTAAAAAGAAAAGTGAAACATCAACATATAACATATTGTTTAGTAAGCAGTTTGCTGTTGGCTACCGGAATTATATTCCAAGCTAACGGCAAATCGTCTTTTGCTACCTACGATGAAGGCAACAGCTTGGCTTGGGAAGGTATAGATTACGATGACGATCCGTGGGTATTCAACGCCTCCCGTCCTTATTTCCCAACAGCAGGTCTGTCCAACCGTCATATCTCTTTATGGGCTTCCCACGGCCGTTATTATTGCAATGACCTCCGCCGTTGGAAATGGCAACGCCCTAACCTCTTTTGCACAACGGAAGACCTCTTCACCCAAACCATTGTGGTGCCTTATCTCATCCCAATGTTGCAAAATGCAGGTGCCGTGGTATTTACGCCCCGCGAAAGAGACTGGCAAAAGAACGAAATCATTGTGGACAACGATGATGCAGAAAAATCAGTATGCTACAAAGAATTGGCTACCGGCAGGAAATGGACCAATTGCGACTCTGTAGGCTTTGCCAACAAGCAGAACGTATACAGCGATGGAGAGAATCCTTTCCGCATGGGTACGGCAAGAAAAGCCAAAGCTACCAAGCGGAAGAAATTCAGCCAGGTCAGCTATCAGCCCCGTTTCCCTGAAGAAGGAAAATATGCGGTTTATGTCAGTTACCAGACGGTACCCAAGAGCGTGAGCGATGCAAGATACATCGTCTATCATAAGGGAGAAAAAACAGAATTCACCGTCAACCAGAAGATGGGTGGCGGCACCTGGGTATACCTCGGCACCTTCGATTTCGACCGTGGATGCAATGAGTTCAACCGGGTGATATGTACCAACCAGTCTTCCAGGAAAGGCATAGTAACCACTGATGCCGTACGCTTTGGTGGCGGTATGGGAAATATAGAACGCGAAGGCAATCTGAGCGAACTGCCCCGCTGCCTGGAAGGAGCGAGATATTACGCTCAGTGGGCAGGAGCACCCTACAAGGTTTATAGCGGAAGAGAAGGCAAGAACGACTATGCAGATGACATCAACACCCGCTCTCTGATGACCAACTGGCTGGGTGGCGGCAGTGTATACATGCCTGCTTTGGAAGGAAAAAATGTTCCTATCGAACTCTCGCTGGCACTACATAGTGATGCAGGATATAACAGGGACGGTAAGTCAACCTGGGGCGCACTTTCTATCTGCACCACCGATTTCAACGATGGTATGCTGAACAGCGGTGTATCCAGAATGGCTTCCAAGGATTTTGCCAGAGCACTGCGTGATAATCTGGTAACAGATATCAGCGCTATCTATGGCGAGTTTGGCAAGCGCTATCTATGGGACCGCAACTATTCGGAGACTCGCCTGCCCGAGGTTCCTTCCGCTATCCTTGAGATGCTCTCTCATCAGAGTTTCCCGGATATGCGTATCGCACAGGACCCGATGGGAAAATTTGCCATTGCCCGTTCTATCTACAAGACCATCTTGAGATATATAAACAGCAATCATGACAAGCCATACGTGGTTCAGCCGCTGGCTCCCAAGAACTTCAGCGTAGAACTGGATGATAATTTTGCAAATCTTTCCTGGACTCCACAGCTCGATTCCATCGAACCTTCTGCACGCCCTACCCGATATATCGTATATAAGGCTGAAGGCAAGGGAGGTTTTGACAACGGAACCGTTGTAAGACGCCCCAACTGTCAAATCAAGATGGAACCAGGCAAACTATATAGTTTCAAGGTGGCTGCCCTTAACGCTGGTGGCGAGAGCTTCCCTACCGAAACACTCTCGGCACTCTACAATCCAACAGCTACGAAGTCGGTATTGGTTGTCAACAACTTCCATCGTCTCGCTTCACCACAAGTAGAAGACAATGATTCTATCCAAGGTTTCGACTTCGACAAAGACCCAGGTGTCAGCTATGGACTTACAGCCGGTTGGAGCGGAAAGCAGACCAGCTTCGATATTAACAGGATGGGACAGGAAACCACCAACGGACTTGGTTATTGCGGCAATGAGATGATAGGAAAATTTGTGGCAGGCAATGATTTCAACTATGTAGTAAGCCATGCCCGGAGCATCGCTTTGGCAAACAAATACAACATTGCCAGCTGTTCCAGCGAAGCAGTCGCCAATGGCAAGGTTAGGATGGAAAACTATCAGGCAGTAGACCTTATCAACGGTCTGGAGCGAAATGATGGTTATACCCGTGAATATTACAAGACATTCACCCCTGCCCTTCAGAAACGCATCACCTATTATGCACTCAGTGGAGGCAAGATGCTCATCAGCGGTTCGTTTAACGGAAGCGACATGCAGACCGAAGAAGAGCAAGCCTTCATGAATGACATTCTCAAGGTGAATTATGAGCCTACGGGCACCAAATTCATCGTACAGGACATCAACCCGGAAGATTCCACCATCACGGAACGAGATAGTATCGTGTATACTACGGATAGTGTGGCAGGCATGGGGATGGAGTTCAACTATTACAGTCAGTTGAACGATCGCCACTACGCCACCACCCATCCAGAGATTTTAAATCCTGCAGTGCAGAAAGCCTTCACAGCGATGCAATATACTTCAGGTGCCAGTGCTGCTGTAGCATACAAGAGTTCCAGCTATCGAACCTTCGTCATGGGATTCCCATTGGAATGTATCATCGATGAGAAAACCCGCAACGGCATCATGCTGGGAATCCTCAAGTTTCTGACAGAATAGTCAATTTCTTAACGGAATAGGAGAATAAAGGAATAAACATAATAATAATAATTTGAGCAAACTTTGCAAATCATAAAGTTCAAAGTTCAAGGTTCAAAGTTCAAAGTAAAAAAGGATATGTATAAAATTCAAGCAAACCAGTCTGGCACACGCTCTATCGAAGTGAGCGACCAGCATTTAGAGACTATTGACAAGTATCAGTTGCTCCGCAACCTCGTAGATAGCAATGGTATCATCGACGAGGAAGTGCTCGACAAGTTGAAGTTCAATGTTCGTTCTCTCCTGGAGAGCAGCGACATCAAGGACAAGGCGTTGCTCGACCTCTGCCTCGACGTAATCTACCATCAGAACATGAAGGCTCTCGGTCTCCACAATCTCGTATTGCTCTACGTAGACTGGAAGGACAAGAAGGCAGCAGAAGAAGCTGCAGGAGCAGAACCTGATGCAGTAAATGATTAAATAATTTTGAATGGATTATAAGTTAACAGACTTCCTACCAACCACCAAGAAGGAGTGCGAACTCAGAGGATGGGATGAACTGGACGTCATCCTCTTTTCGGGTGATGCCTACGTAGACCACCCATCTTTCGGGGCTGCTATCCTCGGAAGAATCCTGGAAGCGAACGGCTATCGTGTAGCCATCGTTCCACAGCCCGACTGGCATGGCGACTTCCGCGACTTCAAGAAGCTCGGTCGTCCTCGCCTCTTCTTCGGTGTATCTCCGGGAGCTATGGACTCGATGGTGAATCGCTATACGGCAAACCGCCGAATGCGCAGCGAAGATGCCTTCAGCCCAGACTCCCGTCACGACATGCGCCCCGACTATCCGTCTATCGTCTATACCCAGATACTGAAGAAACTCTATCCCGATGTACCTGTGGCACTGGGCGGTATTGAGGCTTCCTTGCGCCGCATCAGCCACTACGACTACTGGAAGGATGAGCTGCGCAAGTGCATCCTCTGCGATTCGGGTGCCGACCTTATCCTCTACGGTATGGGCGAGCGCTCTATCGTGGAACTTGCCAACGCCTTCGCCGAAGGCAAGACAATGGACCAGATTCACGAAATGCCACAGGTAGCTTTCTACTGTAAGGAGAAGGACATTCCGGGCGGATTCAAGGACGATGACATCATCCTGCACAGTCATGAGGAGTGCCTTCACAACAAGAAGGGACAGGCTGAGAACGTGCGCCATCTGGAGGAAGAAGCCAACAAGATGCATGCCCAGCGCATGATTCAGGAGACCGACGGCAAGTATGTGGTGGTGAATCCACCGTTCCCGCTGATGACCACCGAGGAACTGGATGCCGCCTTCGACCTGCCTTATACCCGTCTGCCTCATCCTAAGTACAAGGGCAAGACCATTCCGGCATACGAGATGATCAAGTTCTCTGTAAACCTGCATCGCGGCTGCTTCGGCGGTTGCTCGTTCTGTACCATTTCGGCGCATCAGGGCAAGTTCGTGGTTTGCCGAAGCAAGGAGAGCATATTGAAAGAGGTGAAGAAAATCATCGAAATGCCTGATTTCAAGGGATATCTGAGCGACCTGGGCGGTCCTTCGGCTAATATGTATGGCATGCATGGCAAGAATCAGAAAGCTTGCGAGGTATGTAAGCGACCATCATGTGTAAACCCACAGATTTGTCCGAACCTGAATACCGACCACAGCAAGCTGCTGGAGATTTACCATGCCGTAGATGCCCTGCCGGGTATCAAGAAGAGCTTCATCGGTAGTGGTGTGCGCTACGACCTGCTCCTGCACAAGAGCAAGGACGAGAAGGTGAACCAGGCGGCAAGAGAATATACCCGCGAGCTGATTACCAAGCACGTAAGCGGACGACTGAAGGTGGCACCGGAACATACCAGTCCTGAGGTTTTGAAATTCATGCGCAAACCATCGTTCGACCTTTTCTACGAGTTCAAGCGCATCTTCGACAAGATCAACAAGGAAGAAGGACTCAACCAGCAGATCATTCCATACTTCATCAGTTCGCATCCGGGCTGTCATGAGGAGGATATGGCGGAACTGGCGGTCATCACCAAGGGACTCGACTTCCATCTGGAGCAGGTGCAGGACTTCACTCCTACCCCAATGACGATATCTACGGAAACCTGGTACACGGGATATGATCCATATACATTGGAACCAGTATTCAGTGCCAAGACCCAGAAGGAAAAGCTTGCCCAGCGCATGTTCTTCTTCTGGTATAAGCCTGAGGAGCGCCGTGCCATCGAAAGTGAACTTCGCCGTATCGGCAGAGCCGACCTCATCGACAAACTCTACGACAAGAAGAGTTTTGATCGCGGATTCAAGGGAAAGAAAACCAATTACGATGACAAGGCAATTGGTTCTACCTATGATAATCCGGGCGTTGGCAGAGGAGCTAAAGGCAAGCGTGGAGCAGGCAGAAATGTTCCAGAAGCAAACGCTGGCAGAGGTCGTGGAAGAAACACTTCAGACCGCTTTGCACCAAAGGGTTACGGCAACGTGGGTTGCTATGATGAAGAGAGATACCTCAACAATGGAAAATCTCTCAAATCAGGCAAACCTTCGAATGCAAACATCCGCGATGCGGTAGCAGCAGCAAGAGCCGAACTCCGCAATCAGAAAGACCCAAATGCCGGTTTTTTCAAGGATAAGAAGAAAAAGAGTTTCAATCCTAATTTCGATAACGACAACCACAATCGCAAGAACCGTTATAACAGCGGTGACAAGAACGAGCGTGGAGGCAATCGTGGAAATCAGGGAAGAAACGAAGGCAGAGGCAGAAGAAGATAAAAAAAATAAGCCTGGATAGGATGATTTCTTTCAATCAACCCTATTCAGGCTTAATTTATCTTGCTGCACTCATCAAATAACTCCTTAAATTTTGCAGATTCTTTAATTATTTACAAACTTAGTGGCAAATTTGTGAGACGCTGTCTCACAAATTAAAAATATTATTCGATGTTGTTTTCCTCAAACTCAGCAATCCATTCCCGAACCTTAGCTTGCAACAAAGCTTTATCTGGCAAGGTTTGCACATTCTATCTCATAGAAATTACGCTCAGCGTCATTTGTGATACGCATCAATATTAAATAATGAAACCATGAAAGAAGAAAGTCTGGAACTTCATTCTCAGATTGTCCAAAAATCCGCAACAGCGTTGCGGATTTGCCTCGTTTTTCAAAATTCCGCAACACTGTTGCGGAATTTGAATATACCAAGAACAATTTAAACTATATTTTCTAAAAAAACAGCCTAAAAGTTTGGATGTTACAAATATTAAGTTTATCTTTGCAGTAGTTAGGCAGTGCTCGGCAATTTGAAAGCAAGCTTTCATTAAGCTCACTGGCACTATCTTTGCAAATAATATAAAATGAATATCGTATGAAACAGGTAGAAGAACTCGATAAGGTTTTCGACCGTCTCTTTGAGGAAGCCGAAATAGCCAAGTTTACTCCACAGGAAATGAGGGAGTATGAAGCAAGCAAAATGGCATACCGGGATATCAAGAATTCCATTGATACGGCGAAGCAAGAAGGTCTTGCAGAGGGTATGGAATTAGGTATGGAAAAAGGCATGAACCAGAAAGCCCTGGATATTGCCAGGAATATGCTGGCAGATGGTGTTGACATCAATCTGATCATGAAGTATTCCGGACTAACCCAGGAACAAATCGATAAATTGAAATAAAATACATAATGAATATCGTATGAAACAGGTAGAAGAACGATACATCAGCTTGCTGACCGATTTCGGCTTCAAGCGCATTTTTGGAACGGCAATGAACAAGGATTTGCTCATTTGCTTCCTCAACAGCTTGTTTAATGGCAGACAGGTTGTAAAGGACGTTTCGTATCTGAATCCGGAGCACGTCGGTGATGTTTATACCGACCGCAAGGCCATCTTCGACGTGTATTGCGAAGGAGAAAACGGCGAGAAGTTCATCGTTGAAATGCAGAATGCCTACCAGGCTTATTTCAAGGACCGCTCCCTCTTCTACTCCACTTTCCCTATCCGTGAACAGGCACCCAAGGGGAATGAATGGGATTTCAAGCTCAATCATGTCTACACCGTAGCCCTGCTCAACTTCAACATGAACGAGGATGCCTTCGACAAGGAGAAGATCCGCCATCATGTACAGTTGTGCGATACCGCTACCCACAAGATTTTCTACGATAAGCTGGAGTTTATCTATGTAGAGATTGCCAAGTTCAACAAAACCCTTGAACAACTGGATACGCTCTACGAGAAGTGGCTTTATGCCTTGAAGAACCTCTATAAGCTTACCCAGCGCCCGAAGGAGTTGTGCGATAAGGTTTTCGACCGTCTCTTTGAGGAAGCCGAGATTGCTAAGTTCACACCTCAGGAACTGAGGGAGTATGAAGCAAGTAAGATGGCATACCGGGATATCAAGAACTCCATTGATACGGCGAAGCAAGAAGGTCTTGCGGAGGGTATGGAAAAAGGCAAGAGTGAAAGAAGTCAAGAAATTGCCAGGAAAATGCTGGCAGATGGTGTTGACATCAATCTGATCATGAAATATTCCGGACTTTCCCAGGAACAAATCGATAAATTGAAATAAGATAATATCTCAGAGGTAAGACATAACAAAAATATACCCCAACCTGCTTACTCTAGCGGGTTGGGGAATTTTGTTCCAGTATAAAATGTGACAATAACATGGTACCGATACTGCGCTATCGTCAGCTAAATTAACGTTGCATATACAAAATAAGCCGATAAATGAGCCTGTAAATGAGCCGATAAATGAGCCTGTAAATGAGCCTGTAAATGAACGTTTTAATTCACTCATGTTTACATTGTTGTTTGCCATTATTCTATATCATTGTTATCAGTTTTTGGGGACACGTCCCCAAAAATCCTATTATAAGTGAGACAGCGTCTCACCTTTTCATAATTTGCGGAACATTGTCCCACATTTTACAATTTGAAGACAAAGACGAGTTTCATACCCTGGATGACTGCTACCCTTTCATTTTCACAAACATCAAAGGTCCAATCCTTGTAAAGGAGGAAGATATGGATACTTACATCAGAAGCCACGAAGATGACTTCATCGGACAAGCCGAGGAATCCTTGCCAATCAAATCTTGCCAAAGATTATTTGAATTATTCGACATAGATACCGACTGGTTGGAATTATAACATACCGCCAAAGTACATGATATATGAATGTACTTTGGCGGTACACCCTCGGACTAGAAGAGAGGGAGATTTCCGTTTACCCTCATGCCCGATAAGCACAGATGTAAACAATCTGCGTACCCTCGCACTCCAGCTCACCATTGACGAAAGCCATCCTTGCCTGATACTCCGCTGCCGTTTCGTCCATCGCTTGAACATAAGTAGTCAGTGACTCGCCCAGTTCTGTCGATATATCTACATAAAAATAGTCCATAAGTTTTCTTTTCTACTTTTCTTTATTAGTATTCATATTTTTCCCAATCTTCCCCATATTGTTCTATGAGATATTTATACCACCCATCATAAAACAGTTCTTCAACATTATCTACATAACGTTCAAGAACATTCCAATGACTACCAGAAGAATACGGTCCATCAAATTCATCCTTACCAAAATACTTTTCGTCTATTTCGATGTCGTCAGCTTGACTATCGCCATATAGTGCTTCAGATACCACGTCACCAAAGCTATCATTAAGCCATACAGGATTAGGTCGACCATCTTTCAAGCAAATTCCATCTTTATTCAAATCGGCAAAACATATGCCTGATTCATAACCAGCCTTTACTATGGCTTTCTCTAAAATATGCTTTTTCAACGAATTACAGCAATCGCTATTAAAATCATCTGCCATATCACCTATATAAATATGGTTCTTCTCAAATTTTAGTACAAAGCCCCTTTTTTATATGAAGGAGTAATATTTTTGAGAAAGTTTAATATAAAAAATTAGCGATTGTCTCCAAAAATATGTAAGTTTAAAGTGATCATAAAAT
>CAKPWR010000056.1 GCA_934196725.1 uncultured Prevotella sp. | reverse complement strand
AATGTCGGGGCGACAGGATTCGAACCTGCGACCACCTGTTCCCAAAACAGGAGCGCTACCGGGCTGCGCTACACCCCGTCTTTTTCTCTATGATAACCTCTTATCATTTAGGGCAAGTATCATTTCTGATTTGCGGCTGCAAAGGTACAACATTTTTTTGGTTTCACCAAATTTTTGAATAACTTTTTTTCGAAAAAAGATTCTTTTCCCTTCTTCCGCCTGCTTTTATATACGAATATAGGGCAACTTCATACAGAAATCGCCCTATATACCTTATTATATATAATATATATGATTGCTCAATATATTACCTGGCATCGCCAGCCATTAACCGGCATCGCCTGTCATTACTTGATGATGCCTTCCTCTACGAAGATCTTCTTCAAGATCTGAACAGCCTGCTCTACCTGGTCCTTGGTATGAGTAGCCATGAGGGCGAAACGTACCAATGTATCCTGTGGTGCACATGCTGGAGGGATAACAGGGTTGATGAACACACCTGCATCGTAAGCCATCTTGGTAACCACGAAGGTCTTCTCTGCATCACGAACGTAGAGAGGAATGATTGGGCTCTCTGTCTCACCAATCTCGAAACCTTCCTCACGGAAACGCTTCAATGCATAGTGGGTTACATCCCAGAGATTCTCGAAACGCTCTGGCTCATTCTGAATGATGTGGAGTGCCTCAAGTGCTGCTGCTGTGGCAGCTGGAGTGTTAGATGCACTGAAGATGTAAGTACGGCAGTTGTGACGGAGGAAGTTGATGGTATCCTTGTCTGATGCGATGAAACCACCGATAGAAGCCAGACTCTTTGAGAAGGTACCCATGATGAGGTCTACCTCGTCTGTCAAGCCGAAGTGGTCGCAAACACCACGTCCCTGCTTACCGAATACGCCAAGACCATGAGCCTCGTCAACCATGATAGAGCAGTTGTACTTATGCTTGAGCTTTACAATCTCTGGCAAGTTAGCCAGGTCGCCCTCCATAGAGAACACGCCATCCACAACGATGAGCTTGATAGCATCCTCAGGAAGCTTAGAGAGCACACGCTCCAAATCTTCCATATCGTTGTGCTTGTAGTGAAGCTGGGTAGCAAATGAAAGGCGACGGCCATCTACGATAGAAGCGTGGTCGCGATCATCACAGATGATATAGTCGTTACGACCTACGACACATGCCAACACACCCTGGTTAACAGAGAAACCAGTAGAGAAGCACAATGTCTCATCCTTACCCATAAACTCAGCGAGCTCTTTCTCGAGCTGCACATGTAAATCGAGGGTACCATTGAGGAAGCGGCTTCCTGCACAGCCAGAGCCGTACTTGTCGAGCGCAGCCTTAGCTGCATCGATAACGCGCTGGTCGTTGGTTAAACCCTGATAAGCATTAGAGCCGAACATCAAAATCTTGTGACCGTCAATGTCGGTAACCTCGGTCATCTGCTTACTTGTGATTTCACGGAAATATGGATACACACCGGCAGCCATATACTTCTGTGGTTCACGATAATTCTTGTATCTTTCTTGTAATTGTCCCATTATTAATAGGTGTACTTTATTTTCGATTTTTATTTTCTTCTTATTTCAGGGTGCAAAGATACAAAAAAAGACTAATAAATCCGCTATTTTCCTAAGAAAGTTTATTTTTAGCGTTTTTTTTAAGTATAAATCTTGCCATTTTAGGTATTTTTATTACTTTTGCACTACAATTTCACTAAACTCTTGACTTAAGGATGAAGAAAAAGATAATTTTCATAATGAATCCCATTTCGGGAACAGCCAGCAAGGCAGGCATTCCGAATCTGATAGATTCAACTTTGGACAAAGAGCTTTTTGAGTACGAGATAAAATTGACTGAAAGAGCGGGACATGCATCGGAACTGGCTACTGAGGCGAAGAATAATCACGCTGACATCGTAGTGGCTGTGGGTGGAGACGGAACCGTCAACGAAGTAGCCCGCTCACTGGTTCATTCGGATACGGCTCTGGGCATTCTGCCTTGCGGTTCGGGCAACGGACTGGCAAGACACCTGCTTCTGCCGATGAATCTGAAGAAGAGCATCGAGGTAATCAACGCATGCAAGATTCACGACCTCGACTATGGCGTCATCAACGGTCACCCTTTTTTCTGCACCTGCGGCATGGGCTTTGACGCCTTTGTCAGCATGAAGTTTGCAGAAAGTGGCAAGCGAGGACCTATCAGCTATGCAGAAAACATACTGAGAGAGGGACTGAAGTATGAACCGGAGACGTATACGCTGGAAGACGAGACGGGAACCAAGCAATACAAGGCGTTCCTGATTTCCTGCGCCAACGCATCGCAATATGGCAACAATGCCTATATTGCTCCGCAGGCTTCGATGAGCGACGGACTGATAGACGTTGTCATCATGGAACCGTTCGATGTAATTGAGGCTCCGCAGGTCAGCTTCGACATGTTCAACAAGACACTCGACAAAAACTCGAAAATCAAATCGTTCCGTTGTAAGAAGTTGCATATCACGAGAAGCCAGCCTGGCGTGATACACTATGATGGCGACCCGGTCATGACGGGTGCCGAGATAGATGTGCATCTTGAAGAAAAAGGCATCAAGATGGTGGTAAACCCATTTGCTGACAAGAGCGTACGCAAGCCAAACGTGATACAGAATGGCATTGCCGAGTTCTTCAACGACCTGAACGCCGTGCGCGATGATATCCACAAGGACATCCAGCGACAGAGCAAGAAGGTGGAAGCCATCAGCAAAATGGTACAAAGGAAACTGAACCTTTGAAATAGTGTTGAATGTTGAGTGTTGAATGTTGAATGGATTGGGGCCAACATTCAACACTCAACATTCAACACTCAACATTCAACATTCAACACTCAACACTCAACACTCAACATTCCTCAAAGGTAGAATTCTTCCGTAATTTTCGCATACCACTCCGAGCGGTTTCCTTCAGAATCCGTCATGATTTCCGTGCACTTATCCATCATCCCCGTTCGGCGCTTGGAGAAGGCAACAAGATAGCGCTTGGGCTGCTTGCGTTCCACTGTCTTTACTGCACATTGCTTAACAAGCGAAAGCCCTGAGCAATAAGCTTCTGACACAAAAGACTCCAGTACATCGGCTGGCACTATCGCAGAGAACACGCCCTCATCAGAAAGCCATCGCTTGACACCCTTCATCAGTACCGGAAAAGGCAGGCTGTCAGAATGCCTCGCCAACGCACGCTTACTGTCAGGATTTTTTAATCCATTTACAAAGAAAGGGGGATTGCTCACGATGGCATCAAAAAGCCCTCCGTCAGCCTTCACTGCCTCCAGCTTCGAAAAATTCTGCAAGGCGCAGCACGTTATCCCTACCCGGTCGGCAAAAGGACTGGCTGCCACATTCTCCCTCGCCTGCAGGCAGGCATCCGGATCTATATCTATTCCCCAAACCAGAGCCTCCGGGAAACGCTGCGCCATCATGAGCGAGATAAGTCCAGTACCCGACCCAATGTCGAGAATACGTTGTCCACCCTCAGCCCATGCACCCAGCAGCACCCCGTCGGTGCCCACCTTCATCGCACAGCGATCCTGCTGTATTTCAAACTGTTTAAATGTAAATCCTGCCATAAGTTTTCTCTCGTTGATTTCTATAATTTCCGGAACATTCTGTTTCAGATAATAACGTGCAACAGAGCCAGATATTGTAAAATATCGGGAAAAAGACTGTCCATCACCGCTCATATCGGAAATAAATCGGCTTTTATTTATTAAATAATCTATACTTCTACACGAATTCGCAAAAAAATGACTAACTTTGCACCTTAAAAAATAAGAATTCGATAAAAGAAATGAAAAGAAACGAAACTCAGATACAAATGTTTGCCGATTTCGAAGGCGATCCTAGCTCATTGCTTACGGAAAATCCGGCAGGAATCTATCCGATGCTCTGCACCAGAGAGCTCGTTGCCTTTCCTACTGTGCTCATCCCTATCGTCGTGGGGCGAGCTGCCAGCAAGAAACTTGCAGAAAAGCTGGCAAGCAAGCCAAACACCATCTTCTGCGTCTTCTGCCAGAAGAACAAGGATGAAGACCATCCAAAGGAAGACGACCTGTATGACACCGGTGTCTTCGCCAAGCTCGTAAAGGTAATCAACATGCCTGACGGTTCGGGCAACCAGACCATCATCATCCAGTGCCTGAGCAGATGCCACCTGGAGAAGATTGAGAAAACCACTCCATACTATCGCGCCAGCGTAACAAGCCTGCCGGAAATATGGCCAACGGAAAACGATACCGATTTCCCTACCATCCATCAGACACTCCTGAAGGAAACCATCAGCTATATCAACGCCAATGACAATATCCCTACCGACCTGGCTTATGCCATCAACGAGATGTCGCATAGCACCATCCAGGGAAATTTCATCTGCAGCGCCATCCCATTCAGCATCGAAGACAAGATGAAGATGCTGGAGCAGGAGACTCTGAACGGCCGTCTGCTGGAAGCCCTCAGGGCATTGCACAAGGAATCGAAACTGCTCCACCTGCAGAACGAGATCAGCATGAAGACCCGCTATGACCTGGACGAGGAGCAGAAGGAATACTTCCTGAAACAGCAGATCAGAAACATCAGAAAGGAACTGGGAGACGGAGACGGAAGACCAGAGAGAAAGGAAATCATAGAGAAAGCCAAAGGCAAGAACTGGAACGAGGCCACTCAGAAGATATTCAAGAAGGAACTTGCCAAGCTGGACACCATCCATCCACAAAGTCCGGACTACTCCATACAGATCAGTTTCCTGCAGACCATGGTAGACCTGCCTTGGAATGAATATACCGAGGACGACCTGAGCCTGTCACGCGCCAAGAGAATCCTGAACCGTGACCACTACGGCATGGAGAAGGTAAAGGAGCGCATCCTGGAATTCCTGGCTGTAAGAGCACTGAACGGCGGACAGAAGAGTCCTATCCTCTGCCTTTACGGTCCTCCGGGAGTTGGAAAGACCAGCCTTGGCAAGAGCATTGCCGACGCCATGAAGCGCAAATACGTTCGCATGTCATTGGGCGGATTGCACGATGAAGCCGAAATACGCGGCCATCGTCGCACCTATATCGGAGCCATGCCTGGACGCATCATCAAGAACATCCAGAAAGCAGGCAGCAGCAACCCTGTCTTCATCCTCGACGAGATAGACAAGGTGGGCAAGAACAACTTCCAGGGCGACCCTGCATCGGCTCTGCTCGAAGTGCTCGACCCGGAACAGAACAACGCCTTCCACGACAACTATCTGGATGCCGACTACGACCTCTCGAAGGTTCTCTTCATCGCAACAGCCAACGACCTGGGAAGCATCCCACGCCCATTGCTCGACCGTATGGAGCTGATAGAAGTGGGCGGATACATTACCGAGGAAAAGATAGAAATAGCCAAGCGCCATCTGGTACCGACGGAACTGGAGAACAACGGTCTTGACAAACAGGAGGAGAAAATCAGCTTCAACAAGGCTGCCCTGGAATGCATCATCGAGCACTATACCCGAGAAAGCGGAGTAAGACAGCTGAAGAAGCAGATCAACAAGTGCCTGAGAAAAGAGGCTTACAAGATGGCATGCGACGGCAAGCTGGAACAGCCTACCATCGGCATGGACGAGGTGAAGGAGCTCCTGGGCAATCCGCCATTCAACCGCGACATCTACCAGGGCAACGACTATGCCGGAGTGGTAACCGGACTGGCATGGACCTCTGTGGGCGGTGAGATTCTCTTCATCGAGACCTCATTGAGCCGTGGCAAGGCAGGCAAGCTGACCCTTACCGGTAATCTGGGCGACGTGATGAAGGAGTCGGCAGTCATCGCCCTCGAATACATCAAGTCGCACATCAACCTGCTGGGAGTAGACTACCGCATCTTCGAGAACTGGAATCTCCACATCCACGTACCGGAAGGAGCCACTCCGAAAGACGGTCCGTCGGCAGGTATTACCATCGCCACCAGCATCGCCTCGGCCATCACCCAGCGCAAGGTGCGCAAGAACACAGCCATGACGGGCGAAATCACCCTGCGCGGAAAGGTTCTGCCAGTAGGCGGCATCAAGGAGAAGATACTTGCAGCCAAGCGCGCCGGCATCACTGACATCGTGATCTGCAAGGACAACCGCAAGGACATCGAAGAGATTCCGGCAAAATATCTCAAGGGCGTATCCTTCCACTATGTAGAAGACGTGGCCGACGTATGGGAATTTGCCCTCACCGATGAAAAGGTAAAGCACCCTATCGACTTCACCATTCCAGAAAATGACAAAAAAGAAGAAAAATGAAATTTGAATTACAAGTAACAGATAAGGCTAGCGATGCCCGCACCGGCATCATCACCACCGACCACGGACAGATCAAGACTCCTATCTTCATGCCGGTAGGAACGGTGGGCAGTGTGAAAGGTGTACACTTCGAGGAACTCAAAAAGCAGGTAAAGGCTCAGATCATTCTGGGCAACACCTATCACCTCTATCTGCGTCCGGGACTTGAGGTTATCAAGGCTGCAGGCGGACTGCACAAGTTTAACGGCTGGGACCGCCCTATCCTCACCGACAGCGGCGGCTTCCAGGTATTCTCGCTCACTGGCATCCGCAAACTGAAGGAGGAAGGTTGCGAATTCCGCTCACACATCGACGGAAGCAAGCACTTCTTCACACCGGAAAACGTGATGGATACGGAGCGCATCATCGGTGCCGATATCATGATGGCTTTCGACGAGTGCCCTCCAGGACAGAGCGACTTCCAGTATGCCAAGAAAAGTCTTGAACTGACCCAGCGCTGGCTGGACCGCTGCCTGAAGCGCTTCAACGAGACCGAACCGCTCTACGGCTACCAGCAGAGCCTCTTCCCTATCGTACAGGGCTGCACCTTCCCGGAACTACGCCGCGAGGCAGCCAAGTTTATCGCAGACAAGGGAGCAGACGGCAACGCCATCGGAGGTCTGGCTGTTGGCGAGCCAACCGAGGTGATGTATGAGATGATAGAAGTGGTGAACGAAATCCTGCCAAAGGACAAGCCACGTTACCTGATGGGCGTGGGTACCCCTCAGAACATCCTGGAAGCCATCGAGCGAGGCGTAGACATGTTCGACTGCGTGATGCCAACCCGCAACGGAAGAAATGCGATGCTCTTCACCTACAACGGCACCATGAACATGCGCAACAAGAAATGGGAGATGGACTTCAGCCCTGTGGATCCGGACGGATGCGAAATCGACCAGATTACCAGCAAGGCATATCTGCACCACCTCTTCAAGGCACAGGAACTCCTGGCGATGCAAATAGCCAGCATCCACAACCTCTCGTTCTATCTGCGACTCGTTACCGATGCGCGCCAGCATATAGAGCAGGGCGACTTCGTACAGTGGAAGCGATCTGTCATCGACCAGCTCGGCAGAAGAATTTAAATTACTGAAGTTAGGAGTAAGAAGTCTCAGGAGCATGGAGCCCCCGACGGCTCCTGCTCCCGGAAAATACTGATTTATGAAAGATTTTAAATACATCAGAAAACATCGCAGAAGATTAAAGTTCGGCAGAACCATGGCACGAAGATTCGGATGGCTCACCGCTGCCCTCAGATGGCTGGGCAGAAAACTGAGCTGGATGGGAAAGGCCATGCGATGGATTGGTCACAAACTGCGATTCCTCAAGGTGCTCAAGTATCTCAACCCACTGAGATACATCAAACGATTGGACTGGTATATCATCAAGAAGTTCGTGGGTTACTACTTCTTCTCGATAGCACTCATCATCACCATTGCCATCGTGTTCGACTTCAACGACAACCTGCAGAAGTTTACCGAGTATCATGCACCGGCACGTGCCATCATCTTCGATTACTATGCCAACTTCGTGCCATACTTCGCCAACCTCTTCAGTGCATTGTTCGTGTTCGTAGCGGTCATCATGTTCACCTCCAAGCTGGCAGGCAATTCCGAGATTATCGCCATGCTGGCATCGGGAGTATCGTTCAAGCGCCTGCTTCGCCCGTACATGATTACCTGCGTATTCCTCTCGGCACTCTCCTATGCGCTCTCTGCCTATGTGATTCCGCACGGCACGGTCGTCCGACAGAACTTTGAGACGATGTACAAGAACAAGAAGAAGAATACCTCTGCCGAGAACGTGCAGCTGCAGGTGGACCGAGGCGTGATAGCCTACATCCAGCATTACGACAACAACTCGAAGAGGGGCTACGGATTCTGTCTCGACAAGTTCCAGGAAAAGAAACTGGTGAGCCACCTGACGGCATCAGAAATACAGTATGATACCATCAGCGACTCCAAATACCACTGGAAACTCACCAACTGGAAGGTGCGCCGACTGCATGGCATGAAAGAGAAGATTACGAGCGGAATGAAAAAAGACACGCTCATCACCATGGAGCCAACCGACCTGGTCTACTCCAAGGGACAGCAGGAAACCTTTACCAGTCCGGAGCTGAAGGATTACATCTCCAAGCAGATCAACCGCGGTTCGGGCAATGTAGTACAGTATAAGGTGGAGTATCACAAGCGCATCGCCTCCTCCTTCGCCTCATTCATCCTCACCATCATCGGCGTGTCGCTCTCCTCACGCAAGCGCAAGGGCGGCATGGGTAAGGCTCTGGGACTGGGTCTGGCATTGAGTTTCGGCTATATCATGCTGCAGACCGTCTGCGCCACCTTCGCCATCCAGGCAAACTTCCCGCCAATGCTGGCGGCATGGTTGCCTAACATCATTTACGCCTTCGTGGCATACTTCTGCTACCGCAAGGCACCGAGGTAATAAACATTGAAAAAAGAAAGAAAATGTATTTCGACGAATTAGATTTAAACGACAACGTGCTCGACGCATTATATGACATGCGATTCGACACATGCACCCCAGTACAAGAAAAATGTATACCTGAGATATTAGAAGGTCATGATGTGCTCGGCGTAGCCCAGACCGGAACCGGAAAGACAGCAGCCTATCTGCTGCCGGTATTGAGCAAGCTGGATGACGGTGGCTATCCTAAGGATGCCATCAACTGCGTCATCATGTCGCCTACCCGTGAGCTCGCTCAGCAGATTGACCAGGCGATGCAGGGCTTCGGCTATTATCTGCAGGACGTGAGCAGCGTGGCTGTATACGGTGGAAACGACGGCAACCGCTACGATCAGGAGCTGAAGAGTCTCCGCATGGGTGCCGATGTAGTCATCGCTACACCAGGACGCCTCATCACCCACATCTCATTGGGTAACGTAGATCTCAGCAAGGTGAGCTTCTTCATCCTCGACGAAGCCGACCGCATGCTCGACATGGGTTTCTCTGAGGATATCAATACCATCGCAGCCAAGCTGCCTAAGACCTGCCAGACCATCATGTTCTCGGCTACCATGCCTGAGAAGATTGAGGAGTTGGCAAAGTCGCTGCTCAAGAACCCTGTAGAGATCAAGCTCGCAGTGAGCAAGCCTGCAGAGAAGATCAAGCAGGAGGCTTATGTATGTTACGAAACCCAGAAGATGACCATCATCCAGGATATCTTCAAGGCTGGCGACATGAAGCGTGTCATCATATTCAGCGGCAGCAAGATGAAGGTGAAGCAGCTGGCTGCTGCCCTCCAGCAGACCGGCATCAACTGCGGCGCCATGCACTCCGACCTGGAGCAGGCAGAGCGTGATGATGTGATGTTCAAGTTCAAGAGCGGTCAGTATGACGTGCTCGTGGCTACCGACATCGTGGCCCGTGGCATCGACATCGACGACATCGAGATGGTTATCAATTACGACGTGCCTCACGATACCGAAGATTACGTTCACCGCATCGGTCGTACAGCCCGTGCCAACCGCGACGGTAGAGCCATCACCTTCGTCAACGAAGAGGACATGTTCTGGTTCCAGCAGATTGAGAAGTTCCAGGAGAAGGTGGTAGAGAAGATGCCGCTTCCAGAGGAATGCGGAGAAGGTCCTGAATATATCAAGCTGAACAAGCCTAGCAAGAAAGGCGGACGTGGAGGCAAGGGCGGAAACGGACGCAAGGGCAATGGCCGGGGCGGAAACAACCGCGGCAGAAACGAGAACGGTGGAAATGCAGACGGCGGTAACGAGAACAACGGAAACGGCGAAAAGACCAAGGCTAAAAACAGACGCCAGAAAGACCGTGAACAGACTGCTCATAAGCACAAGCCAAACAACCCAAACAACCGACAGGAGAAAGCTCCTAAGGAAGAAAAGGTACAGAACGGGGAGGCACAGCAGAACGGTCAGAACGATCAGAAGGCACAGCAGAAGCAGAATGGTCAAAAAGCCCAGCAGAAGCAGGGAAACAAGAAGCCTCAGCAGAACAAGCCATATCCACAAAACCAAGAAGGCGAACAGACAAGAAATAACGACAATCCGAACAACAAGCGTCGCAACAACAAACGCCGCAATGGTAATAATGGTAACAGCAGCAACGGCAACAATGCTGAGAATGCAAACCCTCAGCAGCGCCCTGGTACAGAAAACAATGTACGCCCAGGAAGCAACGGTCGTGGCAGAGGCGTAGCTCAGAAGAAGCAGAATCCAAACAACCACCAGAAGCAGAATGCAGCTCCACAGAAACCGGGGGCAGCTCCTCAGCAGAAGCCAGCCTCAGCTCAGAAAAAGAGCGACAAGCAGGGTTCTCACAAGTATGAGCCAGTGGTAAATCCACAGAAGAAAGAAAACGTGGTAAAGAAAATCTTCAACAAGATTTTCGGATTCAAGAAGTAATATAATAAGTCGCAAAAAGGCAAAAGCATTCAAACCCTGATTGCTTTTGCCTTTTACGTTTTCCTTTCGACCGATAACCGTTAGTTCTATCATCAATAGTGTTAAAAATCATAAGAATCACATCGGTTCGCATTATTTTTATTATCTTTGCATTTCAACAAGACATATATAAATAAATATAGAATTATGAATGTAGGAGATAAAATACCAGAGATTCTTGGCATTGACCAGGACGGACGTGAGATAAAGGCAAGCGACTACCGTGGTCGCAAGATTGTGCTCTACAGTTATCCGAAGGCTAACACCAGCGGATGCACTGCCGAAGCCTGCTCTCTGCAGGCTCACAAGGAAGAGCTGGCAGCAGCCGGTTACGAGATTATTGGCGTGAGCAAGGACAAGCAGGCGCTGCAGAAGAAGTTTGCAGAAGCCAAGGACCTGCAGTTCCCACTTATTGCCGATACCGAAACCACCCTGCTGCAGGAACTCGGCTGCTGGGGCGAGAAGGTAACCTGCGGCAGAAAGACCATCGGAATCCTCCGCACCACTTATCTCGTCAACGAAGAAGGCGTCATTGAGAAGATCTTCACTCCAAAGGAGATCAAGACCAAGATTCATGCAGAGCAGATTCTGGATTACATCCATCAATAAAGAACAAATATGACTGAATTTGAAAAGATGAGAAATGGCGAGCTCTATGATTCCAGCAATGAACAAGGCATGAAAAGCATAGAGCACGCTAACCGACTCTGCACCCGCTTGCAGACAATGACCTTGTTTGATGAAGACTATCGTCAGGTGATGGAAGAACTGATTCCAGGCTTTCCAGCCTCCTCCACCATCTGTCCACCCTTCCACTGCGACCATGGTCACGGCATCAAGGTAGGTGAAAATGTCTTCATCAACTATGGCGCCACGATGCTCGATGAAGGCTGGATTACCATCGGCGACCGCACCCTGATAGGTCCGAACTGCCAGTTGGTAACCCCTAACCACCCCATCGACTATATGGAGCGCCGCAAGCCAGTAGAAACAGGCTTCCCCATCACCATTGGTGAAGATTGCTGGTTGGGCGCAGGAGTCATCGTTTGCCCAGGAGTAACCATCGGCAACCGCTGCGTAATCGGAGCCGGCAGCGTAGTGGTAAAGGATATTCCAGATGATTCCATGGCAGTAGGAAACCCGGCAAGGGTTATCAGGAAGCTCAGATAACAAGAATAAAAATAAAATTAAAAGAATATGTTAGAACATATTGCAGATTTCACAGCGTGGCCAATCCTTACAGGTATTTTCATTGGCTATATTGCCAACCGCATCATGAGCGGTGAAGGCAAAGGATGTTGTATGAACCTCTTCATAGGTATTGTGGGCAGTTATGCCGGCGCCATCATCAGTAATCTGCTGAACATTGAGCTGTTTGGCAAGGGTTATCTTACCAACTTCATTTTCTGCGTCATTGGCGCCATAGCGGTATTGTGGATTTGGAAGAAACTCTTCGGTTGATATTTTTTTTATTGGTTAACACATAAAATGATGACAAACAAGGAATTGATACTCGCCCAATTGATGAGGGCGATGATAAAATATGATGGTGGCGATGCGCCACGCAGACAGAAAGAATCTGCTGGCTCATTGCCCATCACCATACTTATAAGGATGTAACCAGCCTCGACCATCGCATTCTGCTCGAAGCAAATTTCCTGGTGAATTCCTTCGAAGCCCATCTTGCCCCCGAAGGCATCATCACCTTCCGCAACAATGTCTTCCGCTCGGAATCAGCTATCAGTATGCTGAATGATATGTGGGGACTGTAGCGAAAGCTACTTTCTTGGAAAGAGCATCATAGAGGGAAGGTGAAAGTACAACAAACTGCTGTTATGTGTTATAATTAAAACTAATACCTTTATTCTGTTTCTATTTCACTTCTGTCAGTTTGCCCGTCTGTGAGTCAATGATATAGCCATGAAGATTGACGTCTTTTGGTACGAGAGGGTGTGTACGGATCGTATTGATGGTATTCCTTACAGAATCCTCTGTGTCGTGGAATCCCTCCAGCCAATGGTCGAGGTCGATGCCGCAAAGCCCGATGGTATCGATAACATTCTGATGGATGCCACGTTTGAGCATCAATTTCTTCATCTGCTGTCCGTTCATGTGGCATGCACCGCAGTTGGAGTGGGCGATGACCATGATTTCCTCTACACCCAATTCGTAGATGGCTACAAGGAGACTACGCATGGCTGAGTCGAAAGGACTGATAACCAGTCCACCGGCGTTCTTGATGAGCTTGGCATCTCCGTTCTTCAGGCCCAAAGCTGCTGGCAGAAGCTCAGTGAGGCGGGTGTCCATACAGGAAAGAATGGCAAGTTTCTTGTCTGGATATTTACTCGTAAGATACTTTTCGTAAGCCTTACTGGCTACGAAGTTTTCATTATACTTGATGATTTCTTCTATAATCATAGTCGTGTAAATTGAAATGTGAAACTAAATTTTCCTATTTCTCAGGGGTTGGCTTGAGGTAAGCCATGAATTTCTCTGGCTGATAGTTGAGAACCAGCTCATCCGGGAACTCTGCTTTTTCTACCAGTGGCATAATGTTGCTGTAGTCGGCAATCATCGCAGAGAAGTGGGCATCACTTCCGAAGATGACTGGAGTTTCATACTTCTTGGCAAGTTCCAGCAGTTCCAGATTATTGGGAGCAGCCACAGTCTTGTGGCGGATGGGAGCCATGGAATGGTTGTTGATTTCAAGCAAGGTATGCGTCTCCCTGGAAACTTTCATGAGTTCCTCGAAATCCAGTTCTGCCGTACCATCGCCGGGATGAGAGATAATCTGCACGAAGGGATTGCGCATGGCATTGATGACACCCTGCGTATTCTCCTCCTTACTTCCTCCCTGCCAGCAAAGGCTATGGATGCCTGCTATTCGGATATCCAGCATACGCCAGTAATCTTCGTCGAGATCGATATCTCCCTTCGTGTTGAGGATGTTGAGTTCTGCTCCAAGCATCAGTTTGATTCCATAGAGCTGGCGTGGAACGCAATGAAGGTTTCTGAAATAGATAGGATCACAGGTACCCGGGATATTGGGACCGTGCTCTGTGATTCCCAAGATTTCCAACCCTTTCTCCTTTGCTGTCAAGGTCATTTCCTGCAAACTGCTGTAGGCATGACCTGATGCTATTGTATGTGTATGAACGTCTAATAATGTTTTCATGGTGCAAAGGTAATGATATTTATTAAGAATGTAAGAGAAACAACTATTAATTAATCAAAAATTCCTTCTCACCTATAAGGATCAATATGCTCAAGATGTACAAATTCTCATTAGAAGGATTGATATTATCAAAGAAAATGGTGCAGAAGATAGATTCTTCAGATATGAAGGAAGCAAACGTGACAGGGTGATGGCACTACCCTCTCATCTTGATACATCAAATTTAAGATTGTATTGCCTTAATATCAACCATAAGATTTTAATCTTAGGTAATGGTGGTATAAAGAAAACACAAACATATCAAGAAGATGTAAATCTGCATAGAGCCGTACAAAACTTACAAAAGATAGACATCATTATAAAGAAACTTGAAAATAGAAGAATCATAACAATCAATGGTACAAATTTACATGGACCACTTGAATTGACTATAGATATCGACTATAATAAGGAGGATTTAATATGAAAACAAATAAACTGATGGATGAAATCCGCAAGTCAACTCCTGCGGACACAAACAAACAAGTCGACTTATGCGTTGCTATTGCCAACAGAGTCTTTGAACTATTACAGGAACGAAATATTAAACAGCGTGATTTCGCAAAGGCACTTGGCAAGACAGAAACAGAAGTGAGTCGTTGGCTGAGTGGAACACATAATCTCACATTAGCTACAATCGCAAAGATGGCGACGGTTCTTGGTGATGATATCATTACCACAACACAGAGCCATTGTCCATACAAACTTCCAAATACGCAAAATGTAGCTATGATGGTAGCTGAGGATATGTGCAAAAAATAGTCATACAAATAATAAAAAATCCCTGCCATAGGAAGCCTTTCCTACAGCAGGGATTTTTCTATTGGGAATCATCAAGAATGACTTAACTGTCAATTCTTAATCACTAATAAATAATCACTAAACATTATTTATACTCTCCCCAAGCCTTGATGTCGATATCCTCGAGCTTGGTGGTGCAGAATGCATAAATAAATGCACTCGCCAGACGGCTGTTGGTAATCAATGGCACGTTCAGGTCGATGGCTGCACGACGAATCTTGTAACCATTGCTCAACTCGCTGCTGGTCAAGTTCTTCGGAATATTCACTACCATATCAATCTCGTGGTTGTGGAGCATCTCCAAAGCCTTTGGTGCACCGCCTTCTGCCTCCTCTGATGGCCAGAGCACACGGGTGTTCTCAATGCCATTCTCGGTGAGGAACTTGCTACTACCACCAGTTGCAAACAGCTTGTAACCATGCTTAACCAGCATCTGGGCTGCATCGAGCAAATCTACCTTCTGCTTGGCAGAACCTGTAGAAAGCAGGATGTTCTTGGCAGGAATGCGATGACCCACAGAAAGCATACTCTTCAGAAGTGCGGTAGATGTATCGTCGCCCAAGCAACCTACCTCACCCGTACTGCTCATATCCACACCCAATACTGGGTCTGCCTTCTGCAAACGGTTGAAGCTGAACTGAGATGCCTTGATACCTACATAGTCGAGATCGAAGAGGTTCTTGTGTGGCTTCTCTACTGGCAAACCGAGCATCACGCGGGTAGCCAACTCGATGAGGTTGATCTTCAATACCTTGCTCACGAATGGGAACGAACGGCTGGCACGCAAGTTACACTCGATAACGAGAATATCATTGTCACGAGCCATGAACTGGATGTTGAACGGACCGTTGATGTGCAACTCCTTGGCAATCTGACGACCTACTCGCTTCACACGACGAACTGTCTCAACATACAACTTCTGAGGAGGGAACTGGATGGTAGCATCACCTGAGTGAACACCGGCAAACTCGATGTGCTCGGAAATCGCATAGGCAATCACCTCGCCATTCTTTGCCACTGCATCCATCTCAATCTCCTTGGCATGTTCGATAAACTTACTTACTACCACTGGGTGATCCTCACTTACATTGGCAGCCAACTGCAGGAATCGCTTCAGCTCTTCCTCGTTAGAACATACGTTCATCGCAGCACCAGAAAGCACGTAGCTAGGACGAACCAATACTGGGAAACCAACACGCTCGATGAAGTTGTCGATGTCCTCCATAGAGGTCAGGGCACTCCACTCTGGCTGGTTGATGCCGTTGTTGGTCAGCATCTGAGAGAACTTGGCACGGTCCTCAGCGTTATCAATGTCCTTGGCAGCAGTACCCAGGATTGGCACGTTCTGTGCATCCAGGTGCATAGCCAGGTTGTTTGGAATCTGACCACCGGTAGATACGATGACGCCATGAGGCTGCTCCATCTCGATGATATCCATCACACGCTCGAAGGTCAACTCGTCGAAGTAGAGACGGTCGCACATATCGTAGTCGGTAGATACGGTCTCTGGGTTGTAGTTGATCATCACTGAGCGCCAGCCTTCCTTGCGGATGGTGTTCAATGCCTGAACGCCACACCAGTCGAACTCTACGGAAGAACCGATGCGGTAAGCACCCGAACCGAGTACGATGATAGAACGGTGGTCGTTCTCGAAGGTGATGTCGCTCTTCACGCCAGCGTAAGTTACATAGAGGTAGTTGGTCTGAGCAGGATACTCTGCTGCCAGGGTATCAATCTGCTTTACTACAGGCAGGATGCCATAGCTCTTGCGCTTGTTGCGAACCAGCAGGGCTGCCTTGTGCATGTTGCCCAACTCCTGCTCCAAGCCCACGGCACGGGCTACCTGGAAGTCGGTAAAACCGTAAACCTTAGCGGTGCGGAGCAAATCCTGGTCAAGCGTATTGATGTTGCACTTCTTCATCGCCTCGTCGATGTCGATGATGTGCTTCAACTTCTCCAGGAACCACTTGTCAATCTTGGTCAAGTCGTGAATCTGATCTACGGTATAGCCCTTGTGCATTGCCTTTGAAATCACGAACACACGCTTATCAGTTGGCTCGCGCAAAGCTGCATCAATATCGTCGATTTCAAGCTCCTTGTTCTCTACGAAACCGTGCATGCCCTGACCAATCATACGAAGACCCTTCTGGATAGCCTCCTCGAAGTTGCGGCCGATGGCCATTACCTCACCTACTGACTTCATAGATGAACCCAACTCCTTATCTACGCCACGGAACTTAGACAAGTCCCAACGAGGAATCTTACATACTACGTAGTCCAATGCTGGCTCAAAGAAGGCAGATGTGGTCTTGGTTACAGAGTTCTTCAACTCGAACAGGCCGTAACCCATACCGAGCTTGGCTGCAACGAAGGCAAGAGGATAACCGGTAGCCTTAGATGCCAAGGCAGATGAACGGCTCAAGCGGGCATTCACCTCGATTACACGATAATCCTCGCTCTTAGGGTCGAAGGCATACTGCACGTTACACTCACCCACGATTCCGATGTGACGGATAATCTTGATGGCGAGGGCACGGAGCTTATGATACTCAGCATTGCTCAGGGTCTGAGATGGAGCGATGACGATACTCTCACCGGTATGGATGCCCAGTGGGTCGAAGTTCTCCATGTTACAAACTGTGATACAGTTGTCGTAACGGTCGCGAACTACCTCATACTCAATCTCTTTCCAGCCCTTCAAACTCTTCTCTACCAATACCTGTGGAGAGAAAGAGAAGGCCTTCTCTGCGAGCTTGTTCAGTTCCTCCTCGTTGTCTGCGAAACCGGAACCGAGTCCACCCAAGGCGTAAGCAGCACGGATGATGACAGGATAACCGAGCTCGGCAGCAGCCTTGCGGGTCTGCTCGATGTTCTCGCAAGCCTCGCTCTTGATGGTCTTCACGTTGATTTCATCCAACTTCTCTACGAAGAGCTCACGGTCCTCAGTATCCATGATAGCCTGTACTGGAGTACCCAACACCTTGACATTATACTTCTCCAGGATGCCCTGGCGATAGAGTTCCACACCACAGTTGAGGGCAGTCTGACCACCGAAGCTGAGGAGGATTCCGTCTGGCTTCTCCTTCTGGATGACACGCTCTACGAAGTATGGCTGCACTGGCAGGAAGTAAATCTGGTCGGCAACACCTTCTGATGTCTGTACGGTTGCGATATTCGGGTTGATGAGCACAGTCTCGATACCTTCCTCGCGCAATGCCTTCAGGGCCTGCGAACCTGAGTAGTCGAACTCACCTGCTTCACCGATCTTCAAGGCTCCAGAACCTAAGAGGAGCACCTTCTTTATATTTTCGTCTTTCATCTTTATTCCTAATTATTTAAGTGTTTCTACAAACTTATCAAACATGAACTCTGTATCCACAGGACCTGAGCAAGCCTCTGGGTGGAA
>CAKPWR010000055.1 GCA_934196725.1 uncultured Prevotella sp. | reverse complement strand
AAACAGTGATTAAACACCGCTTAAAAGCCATTCAAAAGCCCATTAAGAACGAGCTGGGAAACCGCGAAAAAAATACAAAAAATGCACATTTCGTTTTGAAAAAATGCACATTTCGTTTTCGCGATTATAAGTAATTGAAACATACCTTATGAAGGAAAGAATGCAGAAAACATTATCCCAAGTTAATGGCTGCCCCCAAAGAGATAGGTCGGAAACCGAATGGTATGGGGGAGTGCAGACCTTCATGTGGATGTGTGAAGACAACATCGTGGAAGTACCATTCGACAAGGAACACCTTTTCGAGCAAATCCTCAGTCCTTCAAATCTCAGCCGAGCCTACAAGGCAGTGATGAGAAACAAGGGCTGTGGTGGTATCGACAAGATGTCGTGCGAGCAGCTGCTCCCATGGCTCTTGACCAATAAGGATGAACTCATCCGTTCCTTGATGGACGGTTCTTACCGTCCGAACCCAGTGAAAAGGGTAGAAATACCCAAGGACAATGGCAAGATGCGCCTGTTGGGAATACCTACAGTAGTAGACCGTCTGGTGCAACAAGCCATCAACCAAGTACAGACTCCCATCTATGAGAACCAATTTTCCAAGACTAGCTACGGCTTCCGTCCGAGAAGAGGATGCCATGACGCACTACGAGGAGCGCAAAGGATAATCAACGAAGGCTACATATATGTAGTAGACCTTGACCTTGAACGCTTCTTCGATACCGTGAGCCATAGCAAACTCATAGAAATTCTCAGCAAAATAGGAACCGCCGTATGCGGAACCGCACATACGGTGGTGTGAGAGGTCGGAAAACGAAAGTAGGAAGAAAACTGCTTCGTTTTCCTCCTACTCGATTATGGGTCACCCTTTATTTCTAGTCATCCACAAAAATCTCATAATAACAAAGAATAAAGAAGCCGTGAAGATTTGCCAATTTTCAGATAATCCGTAAAACTTTGACATGCTTTGTAAAACTTCTAAAGTTCAATCATTTGTAAGACATTCTATATCAGATATATAAAAAGTTTTACGTAAAACTTTTACCCTTGGTTGAAAACTTTATTTTTTGTAAATTTGCAGCAGTTTAATCACAATTAACGACAACAAAATGAAAATGAGAAAAACAATTTTATTAATTGGGTTGCTATTGATTACAATGGCACATGTTCTCCAAGCTGTAGAGAATGGAGACATTCTATCCTTGGATTTACAAAAGATAGGTGGAGACGAAATCATTAACAAAAAGATTGACGACACGATTTTGAAGTCTTTAGTCCTCCAAGGTGAAACACATTCAAAGATAGAGACCGTACAGAACATCGCAAAAGCAACATATTATGAGTTCAAATAGAAAATTAATTCCCGATAAAAAGAATTTATTTTACTCGTTTTTGGTCGTATTAGTTGTTGCATATGCAATATATTATGCATTCAACTCATTTGGAACTATTGCACAGATTATTTCTGTGGTCGCGGGAATATTTATTGTCGTTCCAATATTGAAGATGCCCATAGAAATAGAGGACAATGAAAACTCTATCATAGTAAAGACTATCGTAAGTAGTAAGCATTTTCTAAAAAAAGATTATAGCATTCAACGTATATCAGAGAAAAGTACATGCTCAATACGTTTACTAGCAACTTCTGTTTTTTTGCATTGGGGATATTTTTGGACTAAATCTTTGGGCATATATTATGCATTATGTGTAAACCCATCAAATACCATATTGCTAATAAGAAAAGTAGATGGAAAGAAGATTGTCATTGACTCTCCTTGGATATAAGTATTTTCACCTTGCCGAACGACAAATTCTGGCAAGGTGGATTTATTTTGAAAATATTCATCCATCGCCTTATGTTTTTTAATTATTGAAACGATATTGGTATTAAGGGTAAAACAAATAGAGACAGTTAAAGAACTATCATTGTCTCATGAGTAGTTATTAAAATATCTATATGAAAACGCCCCTCTATCGGACGTTAATAGTTTTTGAGTACACGTAAAACTTTGAAGTGCCTTGTAAAACTTTTTTGCAATTAACAATTTGTAAGCTATTGAATATCAGAGAACAAAAAAGTTTATCGTAAAACTTTTACCCTTGGTAAAAAACTTATATTCTTCTTTTTGTCTTTTTGCAAATCAGCATTGTCTTTTGCCAAGAATAACGTCAATCCAATAGACAAAGCCCAAGAACACAGCATGATTATAAGAGCTAACAGTCTAATATGGAGAGAATACCAAATGCGCCTTATCCAATACTAAGGAATGGTGCATAGCAGAAATGACGGAACTTCCTTTAATGTCTTGGGCATTGATGGCTGCGTTACGCCAACTTTTGCTTGTACTCCCAATTTTTCACAGATAGAGTCCCCATGTACTCATCTTGGGTTGGAATCTGCTTTTCTACTTATATAAAAATGTAGGAAAACAGTATGATAGGCTACATTTCTATTGGTTCTTATAGAATAAAAGGGGATGATTGGCAATCACATCCTTTAAGGGAAGTCGTTCCAACCCTACCCCTTTAAAATATCATTGGATAACTTTTGTTTGTCACATTTTGAGTTCGGTTGAAAGGATTTCTATAGATAATTGGTGGTAAAAAGAGAAGAGGGTGTGCAAGATATAATTTATGCACGCCCTCTTCTAGCTCTGGCTTATAACAGGGGAGTCATATAGAGTGGTAGATATACTATCCCATCTTTTTCCGCTAGGTCTGAGGTGTGAATGACATAAGGAGTCGATAGAAAATTCTTGTACTTTCTGGCACACTTTTCCAAAGATGAAATGGTATAGCGATTGGTAGACTTTACCTCTATTGGCGAGATGTTATGCTTGCTCGTAATCGAAGGTTTCGCTATCAGAAAGTCGATTTCCATTCTGTCTTCTGCCTCACGTGAATAGTTGGAATAGAAAAACAGCTTGGGCCAAGATGGCATAATACGCTGGCAAACCATTTCAGAATACGCCCTTATAAGTTTTTTCCTCTTTTTATCCCTCACATCCCTCACGTTTTTTTCTTTTTAAATCATTAATCATTTGATAATGAGACTGTTGTCCGTTCTGTATAGCGTGATAGATGAACGAAATGTTTACAAAATCCATCACGCTATCCATCACTTATTGCCTTTATCCATCACGTTTTTCAGCTTATCTTCTTGCTAAAAACGCTTTTTTATGCACGTGATTCGGGACAAGGATGAAAGTTTTTGGGACAAAGCTTGCATTTGGCTTTAAAATTTTGTATCTTTGCAGCAACCAAGTTACATGGGACCGACGCTCTTGTCATAGATGCCCCGTGTTTCTTTGCGGAGAGTTGACAACACAGATTCCACAATGGCAATAACCACTGCGAAACCTAATGTTTAATTTAAATTTTATTTTTTCATGAAATTAAATCTTAATGATCCTGAGTTTATCAAAAGTCTGGTAGATTATCATTGGATGTACTGCTTCAATGCCGATTGTCCTCGGGCAGCAGAATGCATCCGATTCATCTCGGCAAAGTTCAAACCCGATGATGTTACTGCTGGAAATGCGGTTTATCCCGATGCTAACCTTCATGCATCTTGCTCCCATTTCATGCGTGTGTACCAGTTCAAGGCAGCATGGGGATTTTCCCATCTCTACGACCAGGTAAAACATGCCGAAATGCAGACCATCAAGTATCGCGTCATGGATGTTCTGGGCAACCGTACTTCCTATTATCGTGTGCATCGGGGTGAAAAACATCTTACGCCGGAATTGCAGGAGCAGGTGAAGAAGGTCTTTGCTGAATATGGTTATGGGGAACCTGCCTATGATCATTATGCAGAAGAAATCGGATTCATTTACGAATAAAGCAGAATCACCCTGCCGATGTATCGAAAGCGGGAATGTGACGTATCGGTTTGGTTCACAGGGTGAAACGGAGCATTTCTCCGCTTGAAACAAACTGTTTCATGGTAGGAAATAAAGTGTTTCATATCGATAAACTTTTTAAAATGACAGACAATGAAATTTACCATAACACATAGAAATAAAAAGAACCAGCTCCTGGTCAGTACCAAGAGTCTGGAACGTTTTCTTGAGCGCATCGTAAACGATGATGCCAGGAATACCGTGGAGAACTTCCGTGAATATGTGCCTTATCTCACGAATGGTTATGATGGGTATAAGGATATGCCAACCTGGATGCATGTTCACCCTGCAGCAGAATTTCAGAAATCGGAGAATGGACTCCTAAAGATGAAGAAGAACAATGGCATTCTGCTGCTTACGTTTGTTGATATAAATGAGGATGGAGGTGCAGATGCCATCAAGCAGAAAGTAGCCAGTTTGCCTTCTACTCTTGCAGCCTTTGTGGGAGCCGATGGCATCAGTCTGCATGTTCTGGCGAAATATGCGCTGGCAAAGGGGGCGTTACCTGATGAGGAGGTTGCTGCCGACAGGATTTACAAGCAGGCTTTCCTGACCTTTGCTCCGCTTTATCAGGCGCTTGTAAAGGCAAAGATGCAGATGCCCGAGCCTTCTATCTTTTCCGATTTCCTGATGACAAGAGATTCTTTTCCTTATTATCGTGAAGATGCGTTGCCCCTGACGTTGAATGAGGTCTTTCATGACGCAGACAAACCTGTGGAGAGCGTTGATGAGAGGGAGGTTGATAAGTCTTCCGGAGATGTGGATAAAGAAGGTAAGGAGTTGAGCGACAATATCATGAGCATGATAGGATTTCTGTGTAAGAAATATGATTTCCGATATAATTCGGTAATGAAATGCACAGAATACCGGCCGAAGGAAAAAGATTATTGGGGCTATCAGCCTGTGGATGCCCGTGTGCAGAAGCGCATGACGCTGGAGGTTCAGCTCGCCAACATCCGTGTGAGTATCAAGGATGTGCGCAATTATCTGGAGTCGGATCTTCTTTCTACTTATAATCCTGTAGAAAATTTCCTGTTTAAGTGTGAGGGAAAGTGGGACGGCAAGGATCATATCCGTGCCTTGGCGCGCACGGTGCCTACTGATAATCCTTATTGGGAGGATTGGTTCTATACCTGGTTCCTGGCGATGGTTGACCAGTGGCGTGCTTACAGTCATCGCAAATACGGCAACTCTGTGGCACCACTTCTCATTTCCAAGCAGGGTTACAACAAGAGTACTTTCTGCCGGTCTCTGGTTCCGCCGGAGTTGCAATGGGGGTATAATGATAATCTCGTATTGTCAGAAAAAAGGCAGGTGCTTCAGGCGATGTGCCAGTCGCTGGTTATCAACCTGGATGAGTTTAACCAGATTTCTCCTCAGGTGCAGCAGGGATTTCTGAAGAACATCATCCAGTTGCCGAGTGTCAAGATAAAGCCTCCGTATGGCAGTCATGTACAGGAATTTCCGAGAATGGCGTCTTTTATCGCTACGAGCAATATGGAGGATATTCTCTCCGATCCTTCCGGTAATCGCCGTTTTCTGGGAGTGGAGCTCACGGGACCTATCAACGTGAGTCAGCGTCCGAATTATGAACAGCTCTATGCGCAGGCGCTCTCTGCATTACGGGCAGGCGAGAAGACTTATTTTGATGCGGAGCAGACCCGACAGATCATGGCGAACAACAGGAAGTTTGAGGTACTTTCTCCGGTAGACCAGTATTTCGATCTCTATTTCGACCTGACCGATGATGCCAAACAGGGCGAGTATCTTACGGCTGCCGAGATTTTCCAGGAGCTGAAGAGTCATATCGGTTCATCGTTGAAGTTGAACAGTCTCATAGCCTTCGGTCGCAAGCTTTCTCAGATGCCAACCATCCATCGCAAGCGTTTCAACGACGGAATGCGGTATCTGGTAGTGAGAAAATCGTGATGGATAACCCCAAATCGTGATGGATAGCGTGATGGATATTCCCGTTTTCGGAGTATCTATCACGCTATTTAAGTATCCGCTTCTTCGCAAGCTACCATTTCGGCTCCTCTATAAATCACCACGAGCTTGTGTAGCTTGGTGGTTTTGATAGACTCCCTTACGATGTCGCTGTCGGCATATCGGCAAATCTGGGCAGAGGCTTCCTTGAATAGTTGCTTCACCTGTTCGTCCGTGGTGCTTGATTTGCAGTATTTCAATTCCACGATGTAAGAATCCTCCATGTCTTTGTAGATGTCGCAGAGAGGCAGGAGGAAGATGTCGGCATAACCGCCATCATTGTCTAATTCCGAGATAGGACGGTAGAACTTGCATTGGCTGGTCATCGCAAGGGTGAAACCATGAACGTAAGCTTCGCCCTTCTGCTTGTCCCGCTGAGAGGAATAGCGTTTCAGGCAGTCGGCGATATAGTCAAAGTAGGGTTTGAAATCGCCATCGTATGCCAAACGGCTCTCCAGCTTGTTTTTGTCGTATTGCTCGAAAGTGAGATCGTTCTCCCGGTAAGTATCCAGCAGATAGGTATATATCTGGTCGCGCACCACTTCGTTAGGGATGATAAACTTGGTGGAACCCTTATATTCTCCATCTATCGTTACCAGACCGAAATAGAAGAGCAGGCTCAGGAAGTTATCCGGGTCGTTGATGCGGTCGGCAGGGAAATTCTCTACGAGATTACCTGTGGTGTATCCCTTGGTTACCAACTCTTGGATAATGCTGGCATCATGTGCAAATTCCTTGTCGTGGCGGATGAGCATGCGTATCTTGCTGTAGTCGATGCGGATGTTGGTCTCCACCATTTTATTAGGAATATGATAGTCATTCCGTATGTAGTTATCTACGAAATTGAGCACCATGATAGAGTTGTACATGGTCGTCTTGCCATAGCTGTTGATGGCGAAGCAATAGTTGTCAAACCAAGGCTTCATGATTTCTATAAGCTCATCCACGGTATGGTTGAAAGGCAACACGCCAGCGTAATAGCTTAGCATTTCTCTCACTTCTTCCTCTGTGAATCCTGTCATCTCGTTGAATTCCGGGGCTAGGGAATAGTTCGTGCCGATATTGAAGCCACTGGTTAAATCGTCCATGGTAACAGGGCTTACTCCTGTAACGAAGATACGCCCCAGCGAAGTGTTTGCTGCCCCCTTGATGGTATTGAAGAATCGGCGCAGATAGCCTTCTCCATGAGTCTGTCCCTTGTATCTTTCGAGGTGTTCCTCGCTGGAAAGAATCAGGTTGGTAAAGTTGTCGTATTCATCAATAAAGAGGTAAATCTTTTGTTTCACCTCAGTACACTTCTGGCACAGGAATCTTAACTGTGCGATGGCTCCTTGTTCTGATTTCAGTTCCTCCTTAGTGCCTTTTGGCAACAGGGCGGCATATCGGGTGCAGAAATCTTCAAACACCAGTCGGCAATGGGTATCCAGACCTTCCTTGTAGTTGTCAAGTCCGCTGTCAACCTCTGCAAAGTTGAGGTGTATGACGAGATAGGTGTTGTGTTCTGAAGTCGGGTTTTCGCCGATATAGAGACCTCCGAAGATGGTATCGAAATCCTCTTTTTTATTGATGTCGTAGTAATTTTCGAGCATAGAGAGGGTAAGGCTCTTGCCGAAACGGCGAGGACGTAGATAGAAGAAATACATATTTGAGTTTTCAATATCTTCGATAAAAGGAGTTTTATCTACATAGAAACAATCCTCTTTTATCACATCCTCAAAATTCTGCATGCCGTATGGTATGCGTTTGCGATAGATTCGCTTTCTTCTTTCTCTTATATCCATAGCTTAATCCTCCTGTTTTAATTGAATTCTGTTGCAAATTTAGATAAAATTTCTGAATTATAAGCCAGTAAAATAAAAAACTTCAATGATTTCCCTCGAATTGTGCGAAATTAGCTTTGTTTTTCGAGAAATCAAGACCACAACTGCAAAAAATCATACCAACGTGCAAAATATTTATTATCTTTGAAGTTGTGTTTATTTTCTTTGTGTTTGCTTTTGTCTTTCTTTGTTTAATATCTGCAAGATGTGTTGCACCAACTCCCTTGTTTTAGTTACCTTGTGCGAGGGAAATCATTTTTGTTTTATAAAGGAATGGTACGAACAAATGAGAAGACTGCAATGGTATAAACGCGGAGCCGCTTACATCTGGTAGTGAGAAAATCGTGATGGATAACCCCAATTCGTGATGGATAGCGTGATGGATTTTCCCGTTTTCGGAGTATCTATCACGCTATTTAAATATCTGTATATGAGTATGTTGGAGTCTGTGATGTGTGTAAATCGTGATGGGTGATAGATAATTATCTCAAAATGTATTCGCTTCCAATCTTTCCCAGATGGCATCCCGATAGATGAATTTCGATAGCGAACGGATAAAAAATGAGAAATCAGCCACTTGGCAACGGAATGTTGCTGGATGGCTGATTTTCTTATTTAGTATGATAGATTTCTTCGTTTATCACTTTCTTGTCATGGAAATCTGTTGGATTTCTGATGCAAATTTAGTCAAAAACTCCGAAATATCAAAATGCATTTTTACTTAATAGGGACTATAATGCAGAGGGGCGGGATTAAGCGGTCTGATACAGAGATTAAACGGTCTGAATTCGTACTATGAAAGTGTAGATAACAATTCTACTCTCATGCCTTTCTTGTCAAATCTGATGCCATCCCGGTCGATGAATCTGGATAACGAGCCGTCTGCTGCAAGCTCTTTGGGGGTGCCGATGGAGAGATGGTTTGCTTCCATCAGCCAGAGCTGATCGGCAATCTGCAGGGCCAGTTCCACATCATGGGTTGACAATAAGATGGACTTGTGCTGATCGTGGGCAAGGCGACGGAGCATCTGGAGGGTTTCCACCTTGCTCGGAAAGTCGAGGAAAGCAGTAGGCTCATCCAGGATAATGAGGCTGGTTTGCTGAGCCAGGGCTTTGGCTATCATCACCTTCTGGCGCTCGCCATCGCTTAACTCTGTGATAGAACGGGAGGCTAAGTGCTGGATGCCTGTCTGCCGGATGGCTTCATCTACTATCTTTTTATCTGCCGAGGATAAGGTTCCCCAGAACCCTGTATAGGGAGAGCGGCCGATGCCGACGATTTCCTGAACAGAAAGTTGGGGAGTATCCATACGGGTAGTGAGAACTACGCCTATTTCCTGGGCGAGTTCACGGGCTGAATAAGCGGAAAGGGGTTTGTCTTGAATCAGGATTTCTCCATCAAGGGGCGGCTGAAATCCGGATAAGGTACGGAGCAAGGTAGATTTGCCCACTCCGTTGGCTCCGATGAGACAAGTCAGTTTGTTTTCCTGGAGTGAGGCATGAATAGATGAGGCTACCGCTCTGAGCTGATGCTTCGAGCGATAGCCTATCGTTAGATTCTTGAATGTGATTCCTGCTCCCATCAAATCTTCTTTCTTCGAAATGTTTATACTGTCGAAGCGGAGATTTACTTGGCAGCCAATACTTCTACCTCTACCAATGCGCCCTTAGGCAACTTCTCTACGGCTACGGCAGAACGAGCTGGATATGGCTGGCTGAAGAACTCGGCATAAACCTCGTTCATGGCAGCGAAATCGTCCATGCTGTTCAGATAAACTGTAGTCTTCACTACGTGAGAAAGGTCGGTACCGGCTGCCTTCAGGATGTTCTGGGCGTTGGTGAGGCTCTGACGGGTCTGCTCCTTGATGCCGCCCTCTACGAAATTGCCTGTTGCAGGGTCGATAGGAATCTGACCAGATGCAAATACGAAACCGTTTACTTCGATAGCCTGGCTATATGGACCGATAGCTGCAGGCGCATTGTCTGTGTGAATTGCGTTCATGATAATCTTTATTTATAATTAATAATTTGTAGTTTACGATTTATAGCTTATCGCTATACAATCCAGAGATGGAAGCCTTTCTGTTCCAAGGCTCCCTTGATTTCCTTGACATGTGCAGAATCGCGGGTCTCCATTGTGAGTCGGAGTACGCAGGCATTCACCTTGTTGCGGTTGGCAGAACGGTCGTGATGAACTCCCGTGATGTTTCCACCCATACTTGCGATGACGGATGCAACCTCTACCAGCTCGCCCGGTTTATCATCAAGTTCCATCTCGATGGTGCAGAGGCGACCGCTCTTCGAGAGACCCCGGTTGATGACACGGTTCAGGATGGTTACATCGATGTTACCGCCACTTACCACGCAGATGGTTTTCTTGCCCTTCACCGGTACCTTGTTATACATCACGGCAGCCACACTTGCTGCACCGGCACCTTCTGCTACCATCTTCTCGCTTTCCAGGAGTTTCAGAATGGCAGCACAGATTTCGTCCTCGCTCACGGTAACGATTTCGTCCACGTAGTTGGAGCAGGTCTCGAAGGTAAGCTTTCCCGGCTCCTTCACGGCAATGCCATCGGCTACGGTAGCTACAGATGGTAATTTCTCCTGCTTATGATCGTGAAGACTCTGAACCATGCTGGCAGCACCTTCAGCCTGAACACCATAAACCTTGACATTAGGATTCAATGACTTGATGGCAAAGGCTACTCCTGAAATCAAGCCGCCACCACCTACAGGTACAACGACCGCTTCTACATCTGGCAACTGGTCGAGAATCTCCAGTCCGATGGTTCCCTGACCTGCGATTACATTCTCATCATCAAAAGGATGCACGAAGGTATAACCGTATTCATCCTTCAGTTCCAATGCCTTCTGGTAAGCGTCGTCATAGACACCCGGCACCAGACAGACCTCGGCACCCAGTCGCTTGGTAGCTTCTACCTTGGAGATAGGAGCACCCTCCGGCAAGCAGATGAGGCTCTTCACTCCCATGGCGGTAGCTCCGAGCGCCACGCCCTGTGCATGGTTGCCTGCTGAGCAGGCAATCACTCCCTTATCTTTCTCCTCTTTAGAAAGTTGAGAAATCTTATAATACGCACCACGAATCTTGAACGAACCTGTCTTCTGCAGACATTCCGGTTTCAGATAAACATCACTATCTGGGTTGATTCTTGGTGTGTGAACCAGCTCAGTTTTTCTAATCACCTTGCTCAGCACGAAGCGAGCCTTATAGAAATTATCTAGTTGTAACATAACTGCTGATATGCTTTAGTGTCCCTAATATCAGGATTTGTCATCCTGTTTGAATAATTCTGCAAAGATACTTTAATTTGAAGAAATCACAAAATAAATTGATTTAATTTTTGTTTATTCGATAATAATGTGTAATTTTGCCGACATGAAAAAAGCGATAGTCATCATATTTGCAGCCATGTTCTGCCTGCTTGCTGCCCTTTACTGCCTGGATCCTGGCAGAAAAGCTACTCTTGCGTTGTTACAGGAAAAAGGTAAGACGGCGATGAAAGATTATATGCTTTCATCGCAGAGCGTTACGTCTATTGCAAGAGATAGACGAGAGCTGGTGTGGATTGGTACATCGGCTGGTGTGAATGTTTACGACGGCAAGGACTATGTACAGTTCGGCTATGACATCAAGGATACTACTGCGCTCCCCGATGACTATATCAATGTGCTTCATCTGGACCGGAAAGGCAGAATGTGGGTGGGCACTCAGAATGGACTGGCACGATACGTGGGTGGTTATCGCTTCCATCGTATCCCGCTTCCCAGCGAGAATGATAACATTGTAGCCATAGAAGATAGTCCGGAAAAGCATGACTCTCTGGCGATATTGGTTAGTGATGGCAATAAGACTTTTCATATCAGCGGAGATGAGAAGATAACCCCGTCGGCTCGACGCATAGAACCTAATAATCTGAAAGCTCCACTTCCTGAAGACCATTCTATCTTGCGCAAGCCGGTAGAGGTGGTGAGTGCTACCTTCAAGGACTTGGGTGGTAATCTCTGGGTGGGTTATCGCAACGCCGGTATCCAGGTTGTTTCCCAGAACCGTATAGCCTACAAGAAAGCCAACGATAATCTTCTGACTGAAAAATCGAAGGGAATCGCAATACTCTCATTGTCTACTGTGGGAAAACATATCCTGGCAAGTACAGCCCTCCGTATCTTTATCTATGATGAGCAGGCTAAGAAGATTGGTCAGACTCCCTTGAGAACCATCTTCGATTCGCTTCTTGCCCCTCGGAAAATCAATCTCAACAACATGGTAAAATATGATGACCAGCATGCCTGGCTGGTGAGCAATCATCAGGTGCTGAGTTGCCGTATCAGCAACGAGCGTGTGGAGGTGCTCCATAAGTCGCCTGTGATTCGTCCTGTGCTGGGTGACGGCTTGGCGGTAGACGGTCATCTCTATGTGAGTTGCCGTGATGGGAATCTCTTGCGTTTCAGGTTTGATAATCTGCAGCCTGATACCCTTAGGATTTCCAGTCCTCATTATACGGATGATACGGAGATGGTAAGGCTCAGCAACGGCGATATCCTGTTGTTTATGACAGGTATGCATCTTGCAATCTTCTCTCCCAAGACCGGTAAACTGAAGGAGCTGAAGGTGGCGGGAATGCCTCATAATGGCAATATGGACCCTGCTTTTGTAAGACAGGATTCGTATGGCTATTTGTGGTTGGGTACGATGCGGGATGGTCTTTATTTCATGGATATGAATAAGCAGTATATGCGCCGTGTGAATGTGTTGGTGAACGATTCGCATATAGAAGCGATGGTAGAAGATGCCAACCGGCAGATCTGGGTTACCACGATGAGAAATGCCTTCTTCCTGGCGCATGCCAACAGAACCTTCCTGATGAGCAGCCTTCTGTCGGCTAGCCAGGATCAGGATGACTGGCAGTTCTATGCCAATTCTGTTTGTCTTTCTCCTGACGGTAGTGTTGTGTTTGGCAGTTCTGACGGTTGTAAGTTCATGCCTCCTGAGGCAATGAATACAGATTTCCTGCGAACCTATGTTGGTACCCATGCCAGCAAGATGCTCAATATCTTTGGTTTGGAGGTGAAGAATCAAGACGGTAAGGTACTTGCCGTTACCGATGAAGTATCGCGTCTGAACCGTTATACTTTTACTTATGATGAAAACGACCTGAAGTTTAGTTTCTATTATCCTTCCTTCAGTCGTCGCTCTGCATTGATGTGTCAGTATCGGTTAGAGGGCTATGATAAGGATTGGCAGGCACCTACCTACGAACGTGTGGCTCATTATTCCAATCTTTCACCGGGTAAATATACCTTCCATCTGCGATTGATTTCTTCCATGAACCGTCCTGCATTGGCAGAACGCAAGATAGAGATTATCATCAAGCCGGCTCCTTGGTGGTCGTCAGCGGCATGGTTGCTCTATTTCGGTATCGTCGCTTTCGTGCTCTATACCTTCAACAGACTCTATCTGAAGGCACGTACCAATCATCTTCGTCTTCTTGAAGAACAGCGTGAAACGGAGCGCGAGAAGCGTGCCAAGGAGATGAACATGAGATTCTTTGCCAATATCTCGCACGAATTCCGTAACCCTCTTACCATCATTGCCGGTCCGCTGATGATGCTGAATGCCGACAAGGCTTTGCCGGATTCGGTGCATCGCACGCTGAATCATGTCTGTATAAGTGTGAACAGAATGCTGAGGCTTATCGACCAGATGCTGGACTTTAACCAGCTGGAGACTGATGAGTTGCGTCTCAGGGTGGTGGAGGTTGATGCTGCGGAAGGGTTGCGTCAGCAGGTGGCTTCCTTTGAAGAATCTGCCAGGGTGAAAGGCATAAAACTGGAACTGGTCATCAAGCATGGCAACTACCTGATGTGGCTGGATGGTGATAAGGTGGAGAAAATCATGGGTAACCTCTTTACAAATGCCTTGAAGCATACTTCGCCAGGTGGTGTGATTAGAATAAACGCTCATGTTGATGATAATATGCTGGAAGTGTCGGTCTTCAATAGTGGCAAACTGATGGATGAGGACAGGATGCAGGATGTTTTCAAGCGCTATTATCAGTTGGCTGATTCGCAGGACTCTGACCAGTATGGTTGGGGTACGGGTATCGGACTCTATTATGTGAAGCGTCTGGTGGAACTTCATCATGGTTCTGTCAGGGTGAAGAATATCAAAGAGGTGAGCGAGACTTCGGCTGAGGCTTCGCTCAGGAATGGTGTGGAATTCAGTTTCGTCCTTCCTGCTGATAAGTCTATATATAATAAGGTGGAATTTGCAGAACGCAGGAAGCGTGTAATGCAGATACCGCTGGAAGTGGAGAAGAAAGAGGGAAGAGCTTTGGAAGTGAAGAGTGAAGAGGGAAGAGTGAAGAATTCTCTTGCTGAAAATGGCAAATCTGCCGTAAAGACTTCTCTTTCCGGTAAGAATCTGCCTAGAATCCTGATTGTAGATGATGATGTGGATGTGGCTCAATATCTCCATAGAATCTTTGCATCAGCCTATGACGTGGTGAATCGTTATTCGGCCGAAGAGGCTTTGGCTGATTTGGAAGAGGTGCAGCCAGACCTTATTCTCAGCGATGTGATTATGGGAAAGATGTCGGGATTTGAATTCTGCAAGGTCCTGAAGAGCAATCTTTCTTTCAGCCATATTCCTGTGATATTGATTACCGCCATGTCTACAATGGGTGAGCAGATTGATGGTTTGCAGTTGGGGGCTGTGGCTTACGTCACCAAGCCGTTCGACCCGGTTTATCTCAAGGCACTTGTCAAGTCGCAGTTGCATAATATGCAGATGCTCCGTCAGCGCTTGAGTGAGAGTACAGAGACAGGTTCTTTGTCTGCGAAAGTGGCAGATACCCTTTCTCTGCAAGACCGGAAGTTTATGGATGAATTATACGGATGGATGGAAAAACGTTCTGCGGAGCAGGATTTGAATGTGGCTACCGTGTGTCGCGACATGCTGATCAGTCCGGCGAAGTTCAATTACAAGATAAAGGAACTCACTGGCGAGACACCTGGTATCTTCTTCCGTAAGTATAAGCTCAACAAAGCAGCAGCTTGGCTGCATGAAGGCAAGTACAGTATTTCTGAAATAGCCGTGTTGACTGGTTTTAGTACTGCGGCCCATTTCTCTGTAGCTTTTAAGAAGCAGTTCGGTGTTTCGCCGAGTGAATACCTATAGGCTCAATTGCTTGAGTTGGTCTCGCCAAGCGAGTTCCAGCGTTTTCGCATCTTTTTTTGGATTGCCTATGTCTTGTTTGTGTCATTGATATTTATCTTTGGCAGTCAGAATCATCTTTTGCTGAACACTTATTCAGTATGCTAAAATGATTTGACCGAACAAAGGTAGGACTTTTCCATTGGGATGTCTTTCGATTTTATATAATTGTTTTTCGAAAATCTATAAAAATGCCGGATAATAGCGAAAAAATACCTGATAGTAACGAATTTTCCAATAGAGAATAACAAAAAATCCCCCAAAGTAGGGGGATTTCTTGAAATATGAACGATTTGAATGATTCGAATTTTGTGAATGAAGAAGTTGAGGGAATTACATGTTGAAGTGTTCGAGGGCTGCTGCCACACCGTCTTCTTCATTTGATAATGTTACGTAGTCGGCCTCGGCTCTAACCTCTGGTGCAGCATTCTCCATAGCCACTCCCATGCCTGCCAGCTTCAGCATGCTGAGGTCGTTGTAGCCATCGCCAAAGGCAATCATGTCGGCAGGGGTGAGGTTGATTTTCGTTAAGAGACGACTCAGCGACTTTGCCTTGTCAATACCCTTAGGCACCAGTTCCAGGAAGAAAGGAGCCGAACGGAAGATATCCATTCTGTCTCCCAGCTTCTCCACCAGTTCCTCTTCAGCCTTGAGCATGAGGGTAGGATCACCCGTCATGAGGAGTTTGGTTGGATGAGGCTCCAGGGCTTCAAACAGGTTTTCTACCTTTCTGATGTTCATCTTGTTGATGCGTGATTCTTCCTTGACATACTGGTCATCCGGCATCTCGGTGATGATTTCGTTGCCGGCATATCCCAGCAGGGCATGACCGTTTTCCTTGGCATACGCATATAATTCTGGTATCACTTCATCTGGCAAATACTGCGAGAAGAGTTTTTCGCCCGTTTTGGCGTTTACGATATTGCCACCATTATAGGAAAGAATGTATCCTCCCTGCTTGTTCAGCTCCAGGCATTCTGCCACCGGTTCGATGCCGTAGGTAGGTCGACCGGAAGCAAGGATAATCACGGCTCCCTTGGCTGCTGCCTGAAGGAGAGCTTCACGAGTCTTTGGGGTGACCACCTTCTCGTGGTTTGTCAAGGTGCCATCCAAGTCTAAGGCGATGGCACGGTAAGGAATCTGTTTTGTTTTTTCCATTGTCTTATTTTGCTATTATGGTGCAAAGTTAATATAAAAAACTGACCGCACCAAAGTTTTCTCAAAAGGATTGTCTGTATTGTAACATAAACTTTATGATTTGTGCCAAAATGATGAATTATATACTTTTTCTATCGTTTTGAGGACGGGATATTCGTATTTTTCCTGTATCTTTGCAATCACAAAAAAAATAATCATAACTAAACTATACGCAATCGGAAATGAAGAAAAACGTTTTAGCAGTAGCGCTGGCATTGATGGCTGGAATCGGTGCCTATGCCGAAAAGAATACCATCAGCTCTCCTGATGGTAAGTTGAATGTCGTGGTGGAAGACCGCGATGGCAAACTCTATTATTCCATCGACTATGCAGGTAAGCGAATGATGGAAGAATCACAGCTCGGTCTCCTTGCCAATGTGGGCGATTTCAGTCAGGGCTTGACCTATCAGAATAAGAAGGAGACAAAGGTGGAGAAGAGCTATGACCTCCGCACCGCCAAGGTATCGCATGTAGATTATCATGCCAACCAGCTCAACGTGACTTATCTGAACGGCAAGAAGCAGCCGATGACGGTTACCTTCAACGTGAGCAACAACGATGTGGCTTTCCGTTATACTTTCAATCAGCTGAAGGCTCAGCATCTCATCGTAAACGAAGAGAAGACAGCCTTCAATCTTCCAAAGGTAACCACCACTTACCTCTGTCCACAGTCGGATCCGCTCATCGGTTTCGCCCGTACCAAACCAAGTTATGAGGAGGATTACAAGGTAGATCAGCCTTTAACCGCAAAATCGGGTTATGGTCATGGCTATACCTTCCCATGCCTCTTCAAGGTTGGCGGCGATGGCTGGGTATTGGTCAGCGAGACGGGTACTCACGGCAACTATCCGGGTTGTCATATCAGCGATTATGATGCGGCAAAGGGTTATCAGATAGCCTTCCCTATGGAGAAGGAGGCTGATGGCATCGGTTCTACATCGGGCACCTTCATCCTTCCGGGTTCTACTCCTTGGCGCACCATCACCGTGGGTTCTGATTTGAAGCCATTGGTAGAGACCACCATTCCATACGATGTAGTGGAGCCAAGATTCGAGGCTTCCCAGAAATACGGAACAGGCAAGTATGCCTGGAGCTGGCTCATCTGGCAGGATGGTTCCTGCAACTATAACGACCAGAAGCAGTTCATCGACCTGGCTGCTACCATGGGATATGAATATGTGCTGGTTGATGCACTCTGGGATACCCAGATTGGTAGAGACAAGATGGCAGAATTGAGCCGTTATGCGCAGAGCAAGAATGTAAGTCTGATGCTCTGGTATAATTCCAATGGTGTGGCCAACGATGCACCTCAGGGTCCTCGTGGCATCATGGATAACATCGTGGCCCGCAAGAAGGAGATGGCTTGGATGAAGAGCATCGGCATCAAGGGTATCAAGGTGGATTTCTTCGGTGGCGACAAGCAGCACACCATGCAGCAGTATGAAGACATCCTCAGCGATGCCAATGATTATGGCATTCAGGTTATCTTCCATGGCTGCACCCTGCCTAGAGGTTGGGAGCGCATGTATCCTAACTATGTATCCAGCGAGGCTGTACTGGCTTCAGAGAATGTATTCTTCTCAGATTATCATGCCAAGCAGGAGGGTTTTGAACTCACCATGCATCCATTCTGCCGCAACGCTGTGGGAGCGATGGATTGGGGTGGTACCATCATGAACAAGTATCTCTCTAAGGATAACAAGAGTCGTCATCGCCGTTATACCACCGATGTTTTCGAGATGGCTTCGGCTATCATGAACCAGGCAGCCATCCAGTGCATCGCCATCTATCCGAACAATCTTTCTGAGCTTCCTCAGCACGAGATTGATTTTCTGAAGAGCGTTCCTACTACCTGGGATGAGACCCAGTTCATCGCCGGTTATCCTGGAAAATATGCAGTTGTGGCACGTCGCCATGGTGATAAATGGTATGTGGCTGGTTTGAACGGCACCGACCAGGCAATGAAGCTCACCCTGAATCTGCCAATGCTTGCCGGCAAGAGCGTTACCTATTATTATGAGACTGCCAGCAAGGACAAGAAGGCTCTCTGGCCAGTATCGCAGATGAAGACCGTGAAGGTGGATAAGAAGGGAAACCTGAAGGTGGAAATGCAGCCTAAGGGTGGATTAATTGTTGAAAGGTAAAAAGGTAAAAGGGTAAAAAGGTAAAAAGAACCTTTCCCCTTTGCACCCCTGAGGGTGTGTCATAAGTCCATGACGCACCCTTTTTCTATCTATTAATTTCCATAAATCTTATCTTGACTTAACAGC
>CAKPWR010000054.1 GCA_934196725.1 uncultured Prevotella sp. | reverse complement strand
TGTCTATGTCACTATCAGTAGTTTCTTCTCCTCGTGAGCATGAACCAAAGAGCCAAGCCTTTGTTATTGGCTGGCTATCAAAGAAATATTGTATCTTTGGAATCATATTTTGTACATTCTTACTAATCATAACAGCGTAATTTTATTGGTTTAAATGAAGTTTATACCCCATTTCTCTGTTCACAGTGCAAATATAAGAGTTTTTGATGAAACCACCAAATTTTGGGAGGAGTTTTTGCTAAATGTCTTAATCTCACGCAGATGGCGCAAATTACGCAGATACCTTCGAGGGACATCGTAAGTACTTTCTTTTTACTTCAAACTGTCAATAAAGGAACAACAGCGTAATTTTATTGGTTTAAATGAAGTTTATTCCCCATTTCTCTGTTCTCAACCTTTAAGGTAATCTCATCGCCAATCCATATACTCTATTCTATTTTCTGTAAGAATGCTTTGGGGATATATCCTGTCGTGACAGCACACAAGCCCTTGATACTCACATAAAGTTTATGATCCTTCTTGATGCGAACAATATAGCCTTCCGCTCCTTTCAGAGGACCTTCTATGACTCGGAACTTGTCGCCTTTGGTAAACTTCGGATTATACTCATCGTAAAAATCAAGTCCTTCTACACCAGAAGTTGCAACAATATTGAAGATTTTCACTTCACGTTCTGAAATTTTAGAAGGTTCTTTCAAGTTCTCAGAATTTTTGCCACGATAGAGCATCACTTTATTGAGAAACTTACGTTCTGTCTCTTCGGCTTCTATTTTCGTGGTACGGAAAAGAATGAGAGATGGCATAATAGGAACTTCCTTCACCACACTCTTTTTCTTATTCTTGTCCCAATATTCTTGTTTCACATCATAAATATGCTCTATCCCTTTGGTAACGAAATAAGCCTTGATAGGCTTTCCTTTACCAAAAAATATCTTGAAAGCGTACCAATTCTTCCCATTATCTAGTTGTGACATTGTTCATTTTTTTGTTTTACGGTCAGGATACAATACTCATTCCCCCGTGTCGTGAAACCATGTTTCAAAACACTTGGCAAGAAAGGGTTGGTTAGTCTATTTCCCTATAACGGAAACCTCTAATCACAGACGTACTCCTGACCCAAGAGCGTGATAGTCTGCAACCCTTGGAATGATTAGCTGTCCGATTCCTTTGGCTTCAAAACCCTTCCCTAAATCACTCCCATTTCTTCTGAATCTCTACATAAGAGGCACAGAAACTCACTGCAAAAATACGAAAAATGTTGGAAACAAGCAAATTATGCGTGTTAAAAAATTAATATCATTCTACGAAAATCAACATTTTTTACTATTCTTTTCACACACAATCTCCTAAGTCGTTGATAGATAAAAGGTTTTCGGAATTTCCGTATCTCTTATGTAGAGATTCAGAAAAATTGGTTCATTTTGGTTCATTTTGGTTCATTTTACAAAATCCCTCTTTTTATTTTTTTTGTGGCTCATAAAAACAATAGGGACACCTCTGTCTCTACTAAAGAAACAAAGATGCCCCTATAAAATGAAGGTATCAGAGTCAGCAGCTCTTATACCTTTTATTTTTTCTCAATAGCTTCAAAAATGATATTTGCCATCTTCTCCGCTCCCTTGGCATTCGGATGAATACCATCCTTCAGCATCATATCACCATAGGTGTATGAAGTATGGAGATCGATGAACTGGCACTTATTCTTCTTGGCGAGTTTCTTGATGACTGGCATTTCGCCATTCATAATCACACTATCGCTGATAGTCCAAGTGTCCTTAAAGGCTGGAATCGGAGAACAGAGATAGATTTTCGGCTTACTTGGCAATGCCTTCAAGGTATCTATCATCGCCTGCATGCTCTGGCGATATTCATCTGCTCCGTGCGCCCAATTACGAGTCTTGCTGTCATTGGTTCCCAACTTGACAACCACAATGTTTGGATTGAAAGCCTTCGCATCTCTCCATGCCAGTTCGTTCATGTAAGGCAAGTCACCCTTATTCATCATGGTACGGGCAGAAACGCCAAAGTTCTTCACCTGATAGCCATCACCCAACTTCTTCTGCAGAACGGCAGGATATCCCTTGACAGGTGCCATTCCTATACCATAGCCATCAGTGATGGAATTACCGATACAAGCCACACGGACCGCATCCTCCTTTGGACCCTGGAAATGATTCAGCCAGGAAGTAAGGTCGTTCAACATCTGCTCGTGATAAGGGAAACCGTGAGCTGCATCACGGAAGCCCCAGCCATGACCACAGGTAGGATAGACATGCATCGTACATTCATTACCCTCATTCCGCATGGCAGAATAATAAGCCACACCATTGGTAACCGGCGGAACCACCTCATCATCACTCGACATCAGGATGATGGCACGGGGAGTAAGATGACGGCGAACAGCCTTATCATTAGACCATTCCTTCACCAGCTGAGGATTGGTCTTACGCTCCTCACCCAGGAAATTGACGCAGGAACCCTTATGGGTGATGCGCTCATCCATGGAAATGACCGGATAGAAGAGAATAGAGAAATCAGGACGGGCATCATACTCAGCATGCGTGCTGACAGAAGAAGCCAGATGACCACCAGCCGAGAAGCCCATGATTCCCACATCCTCCTTATTGATATGCCAGACAGCAGCACTGTCACGAACCGTGCGCATAGCCTGATAGGCATCACTCAAAGGAATGTTACGGTCGCCCTTAGGCATACGATACTTCAACACAAAGAAAGCAATACCCTGCTTGTTGAAATATTCCGCCCACTGATGACCCTCATGATCCATTGCCAGATGGGAATAGCCACCACCAGGACAATCAACCACAGCACGACCTGTAGGATTCTGAGGTAAATAACAAGTCAGCTCGCTCTGACCGTCAGCACTGTTTTTCAGTACGAATTTGCGGGCTGTAGATTGTGCCAATGCAGACAAAGCGCATAACATCAGCACAGAAGAAATAACCATCTTTTTCATTGTCTTATCTTATTAGTTTCTTAAATCTCCGGCAAAGATACGCATTTTTTTGTTAATACTATGTTATATTTTCAACAAATTTCGGTTATTTTGTCCAAATCTCTTTGTCGTTTGTCGCTTTTTTATTATATTTGCAGCTATAATTTTAATATTGGCATTATTATGAAACAATTTTTCAAGAATGTAGCAGCCACCATCGTTGGTATCTTCGGATTCTGTATCATCATGGCGATACTTGGATTCATCTGCCTCATAGGTATGGTAGCAGCAAGCAGCAGCAAACCTTCGCTGAAAGATAATTCGGTGATGGTGCTCAAGTTGCAGGGTCAGATCAGCGACAGAGTTGAGGACAACTGGTTGGGGCAACTGACGGGAGACAAGTTCAACAACCTTGGCATGAACAACATTCTCTCTGCCATCAAGAAGGCTAAGAATGAAGACAAGGTGAAGGGAATCTATCTGGAAACCGGTGTTCTGGCATCCGACTACGCAACACTTCAGGAAATTCGTGATGCACTGGCTGACTTCAAGAAGAGCGGCAAGTGGATCATCGCATACGGTGACCAATATACACAAGGAGGCTATTACCTGGCATCTGTTGCCAACAAGGTTTACATCAACCCGGAAGGTATGGTAGACTGGCATGGTATTGCCTCACAGACACAATATATAAAAGATGTGGCTGCTAAGTTTGGCGTTCATTTCAATATCGTAAAGGTGGGCAAGTACAAGAGCTTCACAGAAATGTATACTGAGGACAAGATGAGCGATGCCAACCGCGAGCAGGTTACCCGATACGTATCCGGACTCTGGCAAAAGGTGCTTACCGACGTCAGTAAGAGTCGCGGCATCAACAAGGATTCGCTGAACCATTATGCCGACGGACTGATGGTATTTGAAGACAGCAAGCTCCTGAAGACCCGCAAGATGGTAGACGGATTCTGCTATTACGATGAAATCAGGGATGTGGTCAAGAAGCAGCTCGGACTGAATACTGACGACAAGATCAAGCAAGTATCAATGGTTGACGTGAATGCTGCCATTGACGACAGCAACATCCTTGCCGACCAGATTGCCGTATATTACTGTTCCGGAAGCATTGTCAGCACAGCTACTCCTAGCCTCTATGGAAGTGAAGAGCAGATTGTCAGCACCACAGTCATCAAAGACTTGCAGGCACTGGGGGATGACGAGAGCATCAAGGCTGTTGTACTCCGCATCAATTCAGGCGGTGGCGACGCCTACGCTTCAGAGCAGATCTGGCGTGCCGTCAGCGAGCTGAACAAGAAGAAACCTGTGGTGGTTTCCATGGGAGGAATGGCAGCATCAGGCGCATACTATATGAGTATGGGAGCCAGATACGTCATGGCACAGCCTACTACCCTGACCGGCAGTATCGGCATCTTCGGTGCCCTGCCAGACTTCAGCGAGCTGATGACCAAGAAGTTGGGATTCAAGTATGACGAGGTGAAGACCAACAAGAACAGCGCCTATGGAGCCGGAGGAAGCAGCCGTCCTTGGACAGCCGACGAGATTGCCAGCATGCAAGGATACGTGAACCGCGGTTATGCCCTCTTCCGAAAGCGTGTAGCTGACGGCAGAAAGATGAGCGTGAACCAGATAGAAAATATCGCACAGGGAAGAGTATGGTTGGGAACAGATGCCAAGGACATCAAGCTGATAGACGGTTTCGGCAGTCTGGACGATGCTGTTGCCAAGGCAGCCCAGCTGGCAAAGGTATCAGACTATGGTACTACCGAGTATCCTATGGCAGCCGATTGGCTCACCCAGTTGATGGACGATTTGTCGGGTAATGGCGGCAGCTATCTTGACGAACAGCTGCAGTTGACATTAGGCGACCTGTACAAACCGTTCATGCTGATTCGCAGCATCAAGGAGAAGGAGCCAGTGCAGGCAGCCATGCCATTCGTGCTCAATATACATTAATATATAATAAGGTGTAAAAAAACAAAGGAGAGAGACATGAGAACAGAAGGTGATCTTATCAAGGTCAATGATTGGTTATTACCACTGAGTTGGATATACGGTTCCATCGTGAGATTCCGCAACTGGCTCTTCGACATCGGACTGAAGAAGAGCAGAGCATTCTCGATACCGGTTATCTCAGTGGGCAATATTACCGTGGGTGGTTCGGGAAAGACTCCCCATGTAGAATATCTTATCCGATTACTTCACGACAAAGTGAAAATTGCCGTACTCTCCCGTGGCTACAAACGAAAGAGTCACGGCTATGTGCTAGCCGACGAAAATACCGAGATGACAGAGATTGGCGATGAACCCTTCCAGATGCACCAGAAATTCAAGGACATCTATGTAGCAGTAGATGCCAAAAGAGTAAGAGGTATTGACCATCTGCAGAACGACGGGGAAACCAAGGACGTTGATGTGGTATTGCTGGACGATGCCTTCCAGCACCGTTATGTCAAGCCAGGCATCAACATCCTTCTGGTAGATTATCACCGTCTCATCATCTATGACAAGATGATGCCGGCAGGAAGGCTCCGCGAACCACTGAGCGGAAAGAACCGTGCCGACATCGTGATCATCACCAAATGTCCAAAGGATCTGAAACCGATGGAATTCAGAGTGCTGACCAAGGCAATGAACCTCTACCCTTTCCAAAAGCTCTACTTCACCTGCATTGACTACGATACCCCAAAGGGCGTATTCAACAGCAAGGAACTGAAGCCAAAGGAAATCAAGAGTGACGAAGAGGAAGAAGTGAAAGACCCAGCCCTGACGGGAATGACCGACTATCATGTACTGCTCCTGACGGGTATTGCATCGCCCAAACAGATGGAACACGATATCAAGCCAATGGCAAAGGGAGTACAGACCCTCTCCTTCGGTGACCACCATCAGTTTAAGCGCAAGGATATCGACCGCATCAACAGCACCTTCGAAGCCATGCCGGAACCCCGTATCATCATCACGACAGAGAAAGACGCCGTGAGACTGAGAGATACAGAGGGACTCTACGAAACAGTAAAAGAAAGCATATACGAACTGCCTATCAAGGTAAGCTTCATGCTGGAGCAACAAGATAATTTTAACGAAAAAATCATTAGCTATGTACGAAAAAATTCAAGAAACAGCATCCTGGCTAAAAGAAAGGATGACAACAAGTCCGAAAACGGCAATCATTCTGGGAACAGGTCTAGGACAATTAGCTTCAGAAATAACTGACAGTTATGAATTCCCATACAGCGAGATACCAAACTTCCCGGTTTCTACCGTAGAAGGTCATGCCGGCAAACTCATCTTCGGAAAATTGGGTGGCAAGGACATCATGGCAATGGAAGGCAGATTCCATTACTATGAAGGATATAACATGAAGGAGGTTACCTTCCCTGAGCGCGTGATGCATGAACTGGGCATCGAGACCCTCTTCGTAAGCAATGCATCAGGAGGTATGAATCCTGACTTCGAAATCGGCGACCTGATGATTATCGACGACCACATCAACTTCTTCCCAGAGCATCCACTGCGGGGCAAGAACTTCCCTACCGGTCCCCGATTCCCAGACATGCACGAGGCTTACGACAAGCAGTTGCGTGATTTGGCTGACGAGATTGCCAAGGAGAAAGACATCAACATCAAGCATGGTGTATATGTAGGTGTCCAGGGTCCTACCTTCGAGACTCCTGCAGAGTATCGCATGTATCGCATCTTAGGCGGTGACGCTGTAGGTATGAGTACCGTACCGGAGGTTATCGTGGCTCGCCATAGCGGCATCAAGGTGTTCGGCATCAGTATCATCACCGACCTCGGTGGCTTCGACGTACCTGTAGAGGTCAGCCATGAGGAGGTACAGGTTGCAGCCAATGCTGCCCAGCCAAAGATGACTGAGATTATGCGAGAAATGATTCGCAGATCATAAATGTTAATTATTAATTATTAATTATTTTGGATATAGCAAAGTTGGGTGAATTTGGTCTCATCGACCATCTCACCAAAGGATATGAAAACAAAAACGCTTCTACCGTCTACGGTGTAGGCGATGACTGTGCCGTGATGCACTATCCGGACAAGGAAGTGCTCATTACTACAGATATGTTGATGGAGGGAGTACATTTCGACCTCACCTATATCGACATGCAGCACCTGGGTTACAAGAGTGCGATGGTGAACATCAGTGACATCTTCGCCATGAACGGAACCCCTAGACAGATGGTAGTAAGCATCGCATTGAGCAAGCGCTTCAAGGTTGAAGACCTGGATGAATTCTACAAAGGCCTGCGCATGGCTTGCGACAAATGGGGCATTGACATCGTGGGTGGAGATACCACCTCTTCGCTTACAGGTCTTGCCATCAGCATTACCTGCATCGGCGAGGCAGAGAAGGAAGACATCGTTTACCGCAGTGGTGCAAAGGAGACCGACCTCATCTGCGTTTCGGGCGACTTAGGTGCAGCCTATATGGGACTTCAGTTGCTGGAGCGGGAAAAAGCAGTATACTACGGACAGGTGGAAGATATCCGCAAGAAGATGGCAGAAGCCAAGGCAAAGGGAGACGACCAGAAACTGGCTGCTCTGAATAATGACCTGGCAGAGATGCGCAACTTCCAGCCCGACTTTGCCGGCAAGGAATACTTACTGCAAAGACAGCTTCAACCGGAAGGACGTGGCGACATCATCGCCCAGCTGAGAGAAGCAGGAATCCGTCCTACAGCCATGATGGACATCAGCGACGGACTGAGCAGTGAACTGATGCATATCTGCGAACAGAGTCATTGCGGATGCAGAGTATACGAGAAGAACATCCCTATCGACTACCAGACAGCCGTACAGGCAGAGGAATTCAACATGAACCTCACCACTTGTGCCATGAATGGCGGCGAAGACTATGAACTTCTCTTCACTGTACCTATCGGTGACCATGCCAAAATTGAAGAGATGGAAGGCGTGAAGCAGATAGGCTACATCACCAAGGAGAGCCTGGGCAAATTCCTCATTACACGAGATGGTCAGGAATTCGAGCTCAAAGCTCAGGGTTGGAATCCCTTGAAAGACTAGATTTAGTTAATAAACATTAAGCAAGAGAAAATATTTCGTTTTCTCTTGCTCAATTTAAATTTTTATTGTACCTTTGCAACCGCAAAAGAAATGGTGCCATAGCTCAGTTGGTAGAGCAAAGGACTGAAAATCCTTGTGTCCCCGGTTCGATTCCTGGTGGTACCACTCCTCCTTTCATTTAGGCGGTTTCTAACTTCGGTTAGAGCCGCCTTTTTCGCATAAAGGAACTAACGAAACAGATATTACAAAACAATATAAACAATACTTAAAGACTTATGAAGAAGATTTTGATTTCTTTATTGGCAATCTTCGGAATGGCGACTACGGTATCTGCCATCGAAGCAAAAGACTACAGCAAGTATTATCAAAACTTGCCAGTACAAATGCAGCAGCCTACTCTTCCTTCTATTCCAGACAACCACGTAAGTATTCTGGAATGTGGCGGCAATGGAGACGGACAGGCGATGAACACCCAAGCCTTTGCCAAGGCTATCAGCAAACTGAGCAAAATGGGCGGAGGTCATCTGAACGTGCCTGCAGGTATCTATCTCACGGGACTCATCTCTCTGAAAGACAACATCGACCTGCATCTGGAGAAGAACGCCATCATCGTATTCTCTGAAGACAAGAACGACCTCATCAAGATAGACGAAGAAACCGGAAAGAAGGAGAATCGCGCCACACCTGCCATCAATGCCAGCAAGCGCAAGAACATTTCCATCACCGGTGAGGGAACCATCGATGGAAACGGTGAATGGTGGAGACCGGTGAAGAGAAGCAAGGTGAGCGATGTGGAATGGAACCGATTCAAGCAGATGGGTGGTACACTCAATGAAAAAGGCGACATCTGGTATCCGCTCAATCTGAAACATACTCCAAATGTTGTTGACAACATTGATGACCAGGAAAAGGTACGCAACCACATGATTCGATTCACCAGTTGCGAAAACGTACTGGTCCAGGGCGTCACTCTCCTGAACAGTCCCCGCTTCCACCTCATCCCTACCCGATGCAAGAACGTGATTATCGACGGTATTACCGTAAAATGTCCTTGGAATGCACAGAATGGTGATGCTATCGACATTTCAAGCTGTAAGGATGTACTCATCGTCAACAACATTGTAGATGCAGGCGATGACGGTATCTGCATGAAGGGTGGCGCAGGTGCTGCCGGTGTAGCAGCCGGTCCTTGTGAAAACATCAACATCCAGGACAACACCGTTTATCATGCCCATGGCGGTTTTGTCATCGGCAGTGAGTTCAGCGGCGGCATGAAGAACATCGTAGTACGCAACAATACCTTCCAGGGAACCGACGCCGGTCTGCGTTTCAAGAGTTCCGTGAAGAGAGGCGGTACATCAGAGAACATCTTCATCGACCATATCTATATGACCGATATTACAGGAGATGCCATCACCTTCGAGACCACCTACTGGGACAACCACGTGGGAGCTAAGAAGCAGGCAGCCCCAGTAAAACAGGAATACCTGCCAAACTTCCAGGACATCCACATGAGCGACATCTATGTGCGTGGCTGCAAGAACGGTATCGTTGCCCACGGAGCAGAAGGTATGGTTCACGACATCACCGTCAAAAACGCATACATCTTCTACAACAACCAGGCACAGGACATTGACGATGCCTGCAAGATCAAGCTCGACAATGTACACTTTGCTACTTTCGCAAAGTAAAGCAAACGACTACTTCACTACGGTAAGTATCTGATCGCAAACCGTGAAGTGAATATCCATACCCTCATAAGGCATTCCATATACCTTATGAGGGTCTTTTTGATAATGCGGACGAGGATCTTGCGCCAGGACCTCTTTCAAAATTCCGATCTTTTCTTCCGTCATTCCCTGAGACAGCAGAAAGGTTTTTACCGTATCAGGTATTTCTACCTGCAACTTATTCCACTTGCGTTCATCAACAAACCCGCTTCGGGCATCAGGATGACAATCAGCATATACCACATAAGGCTTGATATCATATATCGGAGTCATGTCCATGAGATCAGCCCCTTTTACATGAATGACAGGTCCTTTACTGGTCTCCCACTCTATTCCCGAAATCCTGACAGACGATAATCCTATATTATTGGGACGAAACGGACTGCGGGTAGCAAAGACGCCCACCTTCTCATTACCCCCCAATACAGGAGGACGAACCACAGGACTATTGGCTTTGTGCTTATTGGCAGAAAATTCCCAAATCAGCCAAAGGTAGTCGAAACCCTCCATGCCACGAAGGGCATCAGGATTGCGATATTCAGGTTCAAAAACTATCTGACCTTCGAGTTCTGCCACCAATCCAGCCTGTTTAGGAATACCAAACTTACTGCTGAACGGTGAACGAAAATGTGCTATCGGTTTTATCTCCATATCTTCTCATTATTATACATTATAATAATAAGTACGAAAAAAGGAGTTATTTATTTTGCAGTATGCATAAAAAAACGTACCTTTGCATTCAGAATAAAAGAACAGAAACAATGAAAATACAAAGACCATCGTATGAAATCTGGTTGCAGAAACCAGGAGAGCTCGGCATCTATCAACAGATAGAACGCGCTGGAAGAATATGCTACAAAAGTGAAAACAACACTACAGATGATTCGGCAAAGCCTTTTGTCGGTCGCATGATAGAGAGTGAACATTTTGCCATGCTGGAACATGGCACCATCTATCTTGTGTGCAATCATGAGGAGCTTCCACTTTATCTCAACAACAAGTTCTCCCGTTGCAACACCATCAATGGCAAGGATTATATCACCACCAACCTGAGAGTGTTGGCAGAAAACAAGGCGATGGACGACTTGAAATACCTCACCGACTATGAGGAAGGCAAACATGAGTTGCGCATCACGGTACATTTCACCACCCAAATCAGCATCACCCGTGAATACAACCGTCACCGTGCCAACTCCATGGCTGAACAGAGCACGAGATACTGCAACTATTCGAAGAACAAATTCGACAACGAAATAACCATCAACCTCCCTACATGGGTAGAGGAAGAAGGTTTCGACGGCTCAGAAGATCCCAGTGACTACCAGTTGTCCGACCTCTGTCTGGACATTGCAGAAAACCGTTCAGCAGAATGGAACAAGCTGACCACATGGATTTTTGCCAATGAAGCAGCCGAGTTTGCCTACATGCAACTGATAAAAGCGGGCTGCAAGCCACAAGAGGCTCGTGCCATCTTACCTTTGGATTGCAACACTGAGTTGGTTCATACCGCCTTCATCAGCGACTGGAAACATTTCTTCGACCTTCGTGCCCTAGGCACAACAGGTGCTCCTCACCCAGATGCCAAGGTTCTTGCCTTGCCACTGATGGAAGAGTTCAAGAAGAAAGGATATCTGAAATAAAGAACTTCCCCTTATACGAAAGTTTGGTTAAAAAAAACAAAAAAGCACAGCAAAGAAGTAGATTTTCTATTTTTCGTACATGACGAATAGAATAATTTACTATATTTGCAGTGTGTTTTTCATAGTATTAGATTTAAGGTTATCAAGGTTGGGGCTACAGCGGTAGCCCTTTTTCGTATCTGATAAGTAGATACAGTATAGGTTTAGAGGTATCATTTTAAGTTTTTTGATATTTTTTCTCAAAAAGTTGCCAAAATATTTGGTGGAATCAAAAAAACATTGTATCTTTGCACCCGCTTAAGAAAACCAAGCTATAGTCATCCGACCGAATTTGGAGAGATGGTAGAGTGGTCGATTACAACGGTCTTGAAAACCGTCGTACCGAGAGGTACCGGGGGTTCGAATCCCTCTCTCTCCGCAAGAGCCTTCTGAAAGAAATTTCAGAAGGCTTTTTTCTTTTCTATACCCCTTTATCATTCTACCCTACTTTTCACTTTTAACAGCACGAATCAAAAAAAAGTTGCCGAAATATTTGGTGGATTCAAAAAAATATCGTACCTTTGCACCCGCTTAAGAAAACCAAGCTATAGTCATCCGACCGAATTTGGAGAGATGGTAGAGTGGTCGATTACAACGGTCTTGAAAACCGTCGTACCGAGAGGTACCGGGGGTTCGAATCCCTCTCTCTCCGCAAGAGCCTTCTGAAAGAAATTTCAGAAGGCTTTTTTAGTATTTAACTATACAATATATAATACCATATAAAAAGAAATGATGATAGATCGCTGTTACATAGAAATAACCAATACATGCAATCTCAACTGCCACTTCTGCCCTAAACATACAAGGGAAAAGAGACAGTTGACCGCAGAGGAATTCAACCTGCTCACAGACAAGCTCAAAGGCAAGGTATGCTTCCTTTATTTTCATCTGATGGGAGAACCACTGCTCCACCCTCTCCTGCCGCAGTTTATCACGACGGCAAGAGAGAAGGGATTCAAGACTGTACTGACATCGAACGGCACCCTGCTGCATCGTGCCATGGAACTTCTCGACACACTTCCCCACAAAATACAACTCTCGCTACATTCGCACGAAAGCAATGCCAAGGGGGAACTGTCCAGCTATATGGACGAAGTGATGACCTTCTCCACACAAGCTTCAGCAAAGGGAACCTGCATCGTACTAAGACTTTGGAACCAGGGCGGAAGAGACAAGGAAAACGAAGAAGTAATGAGACTCATCGAAAAATACGCTCCTAAACCCTGGAAGGAACGCCCAGACGGTTACCGCCTCTGCGACAACCTTTATCTGGAATTCGACAGAAAATTCGAATGGCCCAACTTCGAAAACGACATCAAGAGCAGCAAGAATGAAGAGGAAGACAAGAAACGGGAAGTTTTCTGCAAGGCTTTAATCAAACAGATTGGCGTACTTGCAGATGGCACCCTGGTGCCTTGCTGCCTGGATCATAATGGAGATGTTGCACTGGGAAATCTCCTGCATCAATCCCTGGAAGAGATTCTTTCTTCAGAAAGAGCCCAAGCTATGATAGAAGGATTCAAACACCATACGGCAACCGAAGCCCTCTGCGAAAACTGCGAGTCGGCATTGGTAAAAAACAGTTTTCGAGGTAAGGCAAGAAGCTGACATGAAACTTTATTGCAAAAATATTTGGTTATTTCAAATATAAATCGTACATTTGCAACGATTTTATGTCGCAATAAACGACAGTATATTTTTAACAATAATAGAACATAATGAAAAAACTAATGACCATTATTGTTGCCATCTTCTGCATGGCACAATTGTATGCAGTCAGTCCTGTGAAACAATGGGGACAACTGCAAGTAAAGGGGGCGCAACTATGCGACCAGAGTGGAAACCCTATTGTATTGAGAGGTGTGAGCCTGGGATGGCACAACATCTGGCCCCGATTCTACAACAAGCAAGCCGTAAAATGGCTCGCTACCGACTGGCATGCCAACATCATCCGTGCAGCGATGGGCATTCAGATAGAAGACAACTATCTGGAAAACCCTGACTTTGCCATGAAATGTATCACGCAAGTAGTAGATGCCGCCATCAAGAACGGTACATACGTAATCATTGACTGGCACGCACACAAGATGCACACTGAGGAAGCCAAGGCTTTCTTCGGCAAGATGGCACAGAAATACGGCAAGTATCCAAACGTACTCTATGAACTCTACAACGAACCTGTAGAGGACAAATGGGAAGACCTGAAGATATATGCCAAGACCATCATTACCGAAATCAGAAAATATGATCCAGACAACATTATATTGATGGGCTGCCCACATTGGGATCAGGACATCGACCTTGTTGCTAAAAGTCCTATTGACGGAGTAAGCAATGTGATGTATACACTGCATTTCTATGCAGCAACACACAAGGATTATCTGCGCGACAAGCTAGAAGCAGCCGTAAAGAGTGGACTTCCTGTATTCGTATCAGAATGCGCCGGCATGGAAGCATCCGGCAACGGTCCTCTGGCTCCAGAGGAATACCAGAAATGGCTCGATGTAATGGAGAAGAACAAGGTGAGTTGGGTAAACTGGTCGGTAAGCGACAAAGACGAGACCTGCTCCATGCTCCTACCTCGTGCCAAGGCGACAGGCAACTGGACTCCAGACCTTATCAAACCATGGGGCAAAATGGTAAAGGAAGCATTGACAAAATACAACAATTAGCCACTTGGTACACTCCTGTCAAGCAAGAGTGTACCAAGTTTTTTTTATAATCAATCAACAAGAATAAGAAATGAAATACTACACAGCATTAACAATAGCCGGTTCTGACAGTTGTGGAGGAGCTGGCATCCAGGCAGACATCAAGACCATGTCTGCCTTAGGCGTATACGCAGCTTCTGCCATTACAGCCATCACCGTACAGAACACCAAGGGTGTATATGGCATACAGAACGTAGAGCCGGAAATCGTGAAAGGACAGATAGAAGCCGTGATGGACGACATCCAACCGGATGCCATCAAGATAGGAATGGTCAAAGACCGTGACACCATCAAAGCCATTGCCAATACCCTCAAGAAGTATCAGGGAAAATACCAGCATCTCGTTATTGACCCGGTAATGGTATCTACCAGTGGATGCCGACTCATGCAGGAGGACGCACTCGACATTTTCATCTCAGAGCTTCTGCCTCTCGCCACATTACTGACCCCCAACATTCCCGAAGCAGAGATTCTGGCAGAAATGAAAATCCAGAATGCAGAAGACATTAAGATCGCAGCCTCAGCCATCAGCAAACTGGGATGCAAATTCGTACTTATCAAAGGCGGGCACTTCGATGGAAAAGAAAAGATAGACTATCTCTTCGAAAAAGGAAAGCTCATCACCAGCTATCGGGGTCTCAGCATCAATACCCGCAATACCCACGGTACCGGCTGCACCCTGTCATCTGCCATCACATCTTATCTGGCAAAGGAACTGGACATGAATACAGCCATTGCCATGGCTAAGACTTATCTGTCTGGAGCCATTCTCGCCGGAAAAGACGTAAAAATAGGAGAAGGACACGGTCCGGTAAACCATTTCTACGAACCCAAGACACTTTCTACCAAATAGATAAAAAGCAAATGATATGAAATGGATAGTTATCACCTTGCCTGAATTCATCAGGAACGAAGCAGGCTACATACAACAGTTATTTGAAAGCGGTATCGATCTTCTACATCTCCGTAAACCCGAAGCCAGTCTGGAGGATTATGAGAATCTGATACAGAAGATAGATGCCAAATGGTATCCGCAGATAGTCATACATGACCATTTTGAACTCTGCGAGAAATATCATCTTCATGGAATCCATCTCAACAAGCGCAATTCCGAGATTCCGGAAGATTTCAAAGGCAGCATTTCCCGTTCATGCCATAACTTCCAGGAAGTAACGACTGCACTAGGTACGTCCAACAAGGAAAATTCCGAAGGAAATACTCCTGCATCCAAGTCTACCTACGACTATGTGTTCCTAAGCCCAATCTTTGACAGTATCTCGAAGAAAGGCTACCGCCACTCCTTTACCAACAAGGATCTGGAAGACGCCGCCCACAATGGTATCATCAACGAAAGAGTTGTGGCATTAGGAGGAGTCATCCCCCAGTTTATCCCACAATTGAGAGCCTGGAACTTTGGTGGAGCGGCATTCCTGGGGGCAATATGGAACGAGCGGCACAAATACGATTGGACAGATTATCTATACGACATCAAGAAAAGGCTTACACCCTCAAAGGCAAAGAATACACTTAATGGTTCAAATATTTGGTAGTTAGCCAAAATAATTGTACTTTTGCACCCATGATTTATCCAGATAATTTTGAAAACAAGATAGGATTCAACGAAATCCGCAAGATGTTACGCGAAAGATGCCTCTCTCCACTTGGTAAAGAACAAGTGGACAAGATGGCATTCAGCGATGAAGCTGAAGAAGTAAACGAATGGCTCATGCAGGTGCGTGAGTTCCGCAGACTAATGGAGGAAGTAGAAGACTTTCCCCTGCAGTATTTCTATGACGTAAGAGAAAGCATCCTCCGCATCCGAGTAGAAAACACTCACCTGGAAGAAGACGAGCTCTTCGATTTAAGACGTTCGCTTGCAACCATCGCAGGCATGGTGAAGATTTTGAATCATAGTGATGAAGATGACGGACACGCCGAACCGGAAGACGGCTGGCGCAGAGAAAAGAAGTACCCTTACCCTGCCCTACACCGACTGTCACAAAACGTGATGACCTTTCCTCAGCTGATTCAGAGAATAGACCAAATCCTTGACAAATTTGGAAAGATACGAGATAATGCTACCCCGGAACTCCTCCAGATCAGAAGAGAACTGGCTAAGACAGAAGGTAGTATCTCCCGTACATTATATAGTATATTACGAACAGCCCAAAGTGAAGGTGTTGTTGAGAAAGACGTGACTCCTACCCTACGTGACGGCAGACTGGTAATACCGGTCATCCCAACCTTGAAAAGAAAGATCAAAGGTATCGTACACGACGAGAGTGCTACGGGTAAAACCGTCTTCATCGAACCGACCGAAGTGGTAGAAGCCAACAACCGCGTGCGCGAACTGGAAGGAGAAGAAAGAAAGGAGATTATCCGCATCCTTACCGATTTCACCAACAAGGTTCGTCCTTTCTCAAAGGAGATTCTTGACAGTTACCGCTTCCTTGCCATCATCGACCTGATTCAGGCGAAACAAAAGTTGGCAGACACCTTCAAAGCTATCGAGCCTGAGGTAGAAGACCATCCGCACGTAGACTGGATCCGAGCTATCCACCCTCTGCTTCAACAGTCATTACAGAAGAAAAATGAAAAGGTAGTACCTTTGGACATCACACTGACCAAGGAAAAACGTATCCTTATCATTTCCGGTCCGAATGCCGGAGGTAAATCCGTATGCTTAAAGACTGTGGGACTGCTCCAGTATATGCTGCAATGCGGACTGAGTATCCCCGTAAGCGAGAGATCAAAGACAGGTGTATTCAAAAACATCATGATTGATATTGGTGACGAACAAAGTCTGGAGAACGACCTCAGTACGTATTCATCCCACCTCCTGAACATGAAAAATATGATGAAAGCTGCCAACAGCGACACCATCATATTGATAGATGAGTTCGGTACCGGTACAGAACCAGGTATCGGAGGAGCCATCGCAGAGGCAGTACTCGATAAATTCTGCAAGCAACAGGCTTATGGAGTCATCACGACCCACTATCAGAACCTGAAACATTTTGCAGACAGTCATGAAGGTGTGGTAAATGGTGCCATGCTCTATGACCGTCATGAGATGAAAGCACTCTTCCAATTAGCCATTGGTCGTCCAGGCTCTTCGTTTGCCATCGAAATAGCAAGAAAGATCGGATTGCCAGAAGAGGTTATCAAAGAAGCTTCAGACATCGTAGGTTCAGAATATATCCAGAGTGACAAGTACCTCCAGGACATTGTCCGCGATAAGCGATACTGGGAGAACAAGCGCCAGAATATCCACCAACGCGAGAAGGATATGGAAAAAACCATCTCCAAGTATGAAAGTGATATTGAGGACATCGAACGAAGCAGAAAAGCGATTCTCAAGAAAGCCAAGGAAGAAGCAGCAGAACTCCTGAAGGAAAGTAACAAGAAGATAGAAAATGCCATCCGAGAAATTCGAGAGAGTCAGGCAGAGAAGGAGGAAACCCGCCGTATCCGTCAGGAACTCGATGCCTTCAAACAGGAGGTTCAGGAGATTGACACCAAGGAATCGGATGACAAGATTGCCCGTAAGATAGCCCAGATTCAGCAGCGCAAGGAGCGCCATGCCAAGCGACAGGCAGAAAAGAAGGAGAACCAGGAGAAGGCTGCGGCTGCCCTGCGTAATGCACAGAACAAGGTGCAGGCAGAAAACAAACGGGAGATAGAAGCCGGCGACACCGTTCGTATCAAAGGCTTGACAACTATCGGAAAAGTGGAAAGCATCAACGGTGATACTGCTACTGCCGTATTCGGAGGCATGAGAACCAAGATGCGCCTGAACAGACTGGAGCATGCTACGGCTACAGTAGAGAATGTGGACAAGACCGAGGAACGCAAGGAAAGCCTTGCCTCTTACGGTATCAGCAAGGAAACCAGAAAAACCATTGATGCCCACAAGACCAACTTCCATCAGGATTTGGATGTAAGAGGCATGCGTGGTGATGAAGCACTGAATGCAGTACAGTATTTCATCGATGATGCCATCCTGGTAGGTATGCCACGTGTCCGCATCCTTCATGGAAAGGGCAACGGTATCCTCAGACAACTCATCCGCCAATACTTGAGCAGCGTCCCTAATGTGACCCATTATGCAGATGAACATGTACAGTTTGGCGGTGCAGGAATCACGGTGGTAGATTTTTAAGTGAAGAACGAAGAATGAATAGTGAAGCATTCAATTGCTTCTTCCTCTTAATATAATAAGGTGAAGTATGAAAAAGAAGGCAAGATTCGCCTCCTTTTTTCTAAATAAACGTTAACAAAGAAAACTTTTTCTGCAAAACATTTGGCAGATTCAGGAAAAAGCAGTACTTTTGCACTCGCTTAAAAGCAATAACCGCTTTCAAGTTCATGAGACGGACAAGTCTCATACGACCAGCTCCCTCGGAATCCCCCAGGATGGGAACATAGCAAGGGTACTTGGTTGT
>CAKPWR010000053.1 GCA_934196725.1 uncultured Prevotella sp. | reverse complement strand
GAGCCTCAATTTCTCTTTTGCAGATAAAGGTCTCCTCAAACTTAGATACATAAATGTACCAAAATTTGAGAAGAACCTTTTTCAGAACCTTCAAAACATCAGATATTATCACAATCATCTATTTTCTCTATCTCTTTAGTATTCAATCTTATACCAGATCAAAATAAATTTCTTTGTTATAGAATATTGCACTTTCTAAATAAAACCAAGAGAGAGCTTTTGCAAAAGGCTAGCAGAAAAACACGCTCGGAGCCCGGAAAATGAGCCTCAGAAGGCAATTTTCACACCCTCAGAACGGCAAAAATGAGAGGGAAAATGAGGTTTTTCTGCGTGAAAAACGAGGAAAATTCAGAAATAAGTTAACAATTTTACTCTATATCAAGACAAAAAGAAGAGGGAGAGTATGGAAAATCAGAAGAGAATCTATAGCTTTTGAAGATACAATTCTAAGAAAGTACAACTTTCACTAACAGATAATATCTTATTGTTTATCAACATCTTATAACAGCACAGCATTTCACCATCAGAATCAAATCGAAATCCTCTATCGGGTCATTTTGGGTCAAAGTCATTTCGGGTCATTTTGAAAATGCAATGTCATTTTCAGCCATAGTATAATATAAATATATATATTTATATTATACTATGAGTGACTTTGCGCCCCGAAAATGAAAATGACCCGAAATGACTTTGACCCGAAATGACCCAGAAGGCTGCTTTAAAGCTTCTGCCCCCTTCAGGGCGAGTGAAAAAGGCTGGTGAAACAAAACGTGTAAATATCGTCGATAGTTACATATCTGTATATCAATCACTTACGCCATTTTTACCATCTTATTCCGATAAAAACTTGATTTCGCCTTTGAAATTTTATATCTTTGCACCGGCAATCGAAGGAACAGCCTATTGTGCCGAAAACCGGTCATCTATTAAGACCGGAGCGGGGCTTAAATGATGGCAGGCGCCGGTCATCTATTAAGACCCAAAATCGGGGCAAACGAGGGCTTCCGGGTAGTTGTGATTCAATGAACTCTTAAACACAGAACAGAGTATGATTAACTACAGCATCGTAATGCGCAGCGTGAACGCAAACCTCCTTGAGATCAACCAGGCAAAATCACGTATCAACCAGGCTAAGAAGGACGGCAAGGAGCCGGACAAGAAGGACACCGACCTGGTGAAGACCGAGAAGCAGAATGCGTTCGCCATCTCGCAGTACACCGATGTGATGACCATCGAGAAGTTTGCCAAGCACATCACTTCTCACGGCAGCGTGTATTCTAGAGCTGACATCAGCGCCATCCTCTACATGGCAGTGGACTGCATGAGAGAGATGCTGCTCGAGGGCAAGAAGATCCGTCTGGGTGACCTGGGTGACTTCTCCGTCCTGCTCACCTCAAAGGGTGCCGAGGATGCCGACAAGTTCACCGCGCAGAACATCACCGACGTGAAGGTGCAGTGGGAGCCAGGTCAGGAGTTCAAGAACCTGCGCGATGACGCCGAGTTCAACCTCGTGGCAAGCCGCAGTGCTCAGGCAGCCGTGCTCAAGGCTATCAAGGAGGGCAAGACCAGCGTTGACCTCAACGCCCCAACCACTCCGGAGGGCGGCGGTGACGGAACCAGCGGTGGCGGTTCGTCTACCGGTGGCACTGGCAGCGATGGTCAGGGCAGCGAGAGTTCCGGTAGCGAGAGCGAGGGCGGCCAGGTAGGCTTCTAGCCCCAGGCATGTGGGGAGTTTACCCTTAACTTCCCACATGCCTCCCCCAAAAAGAAATAAATTGTTTAACCTTTAAAATTTCGAAAGACTATGAAGAAAGACACATGGAAGATGGTGTTGCAGATAGCCATCAGCATCTTGACGGCAATCGCAACCACGCTCGGAATCACGAGCTGCGTAGGCTAGCTAGAACTAGCTGCGCAGGCTAGGGAAAATGACTAGCTGTGTAAGCTAGGAAAAAATCTGAATTGGCCGCTCTCCTCTACCCCATGAGGAGGCGGTCATTTTTATATTCCGGTCATTAAGGTCACGGTCATTAAGGTCATTAAGGATTTCGGATTATAAAAATGTCACTCAAGGTGTCGCTCAAGGTGACGGTGTGATCACAGCCTTACCGACACTGCGCCCCTGCAGGTCGTGGACGGCAGGCGTCTGACGGTTGTCACGGGCGGTACTGCGTATGCCAGAAGGTGTACCGTTACTGACGTATTCGGCGGTGACGTTTAAGAACATGTCGCGGTTGGTCTGTTCGTCCGACGAGTTCTGCTGGGTGAGTGCCACCTGTGCCGACTCTCCTCCCAAGGCGAATGTTCCTTGATAGAGCACACGGCTCGACCAGTAGAGCGTACCCTCGATGAAGACGCGGTAAGTGCCGCTGGCCACCACGTTTCCGTTGTCGTCCTTGCCGTCCCAAACATACTGCTGCCGCCCGTTCTGCGGAGTAGCTCCCGTGTAGCCGTCCACCTCGTCGCTATTATGACTCTGTGGATTGGCTTTGCTCACCCACGTGGGGCAGCAGTCCGGGCGGTTGTTGAAGCCACCTCGCCCAGTGAAGCGTGTTACGAAAACTGTTCTCACCAACTGTCCTGTGGCATTCTCAATCCAGATGGCATACTGTCCTGTGGCCAGCGTCGGATAATGCGTGTAGTCGAACTTCACCGTCAGTGTCCCTGCAGTCTCCCCAGTTGCCGTCGTTTCCTGAGGCAGGGGCGTATTGGCCAGCGTTGTGTCGTCCTTGCTACAGGCATTGGGTGTCAGCAATGCGGCGGTCAGCATTCCAGCGAAGAAGAGTCTGTGGGTCTTCATATCCAACACGTTTTTACTTATAACTCTGCTCGTAGATGGCCAGATAGTCCTCGTCCGAGAGTGGCAGCGGGTCGGCGGTGATGTCGCCACCCAGCACCTCGTGGATGTGCTGCGGCCACTTCTGCAGTTCGTCGCGGGTGATGCCGTAGTCGCTCATCTTCAGCGAGTCGCAACCCACGGCGGCAATCAGCTGGTCCAGAGCCAGGATGAAGTCCTTGCCGCTCTTTGGGTTCTCCACGCCCAACGCACGGGCCATCTTCATCATCGGCTCCTCGGCAGCCTTGCGCTCGGCAAAGAAATCGAAGTAGGCGTGAGAAATCATAATCAGACCTGCACCGTGAGGCAGCGAGTCGTGATAGGAGCCCATCACGTGCTCCATCGTGTGCTGCGACGTGCAGAGCATGTAGTAGCCTGCCAGCGAGTTGGCCAGTGCCATGTTTGAGCGGGCCTCGCGATCCTGTCCGTCGGCGTAGGCCTTCGGCAGGTTCTGGGCAATCAGCTCAATAGCCTTCAGCGCAAACATCTCGCCCATCGGGTGTTCGTTCTTGTTAATCACGCTCTCGGCAGCATGGAAGAAAGCATCCATGCCCTGATAGGCCGTGAACTTCGGGGGAACACTCATCATCAGGTCGCTGTCAACCACCGAGATTGTTGGGAACATCGAGATGTGGAACACGCCCGTCTTTTCCTCCAACTCGTCGTTGGAGATGACGGAGAACATATCCACCTCCGAACCCGTGCCAGCCGATGTGGTGATGGCGATGAGCGGAGCGCTGGGGTTCACGAAGTCCTTGTGACCGCCCTTCTGCGAGAAGGCATAGTCCCAGATGTCACCGTCGTTCACCATCATCAGGGCTATGCACTTGGCGCAGTCCATCACCGAACCGCCGCCCAGCGCCACCACGAAGTCGCAGTCGTTCTCACGAGCCTTGGAGGCACCGTCCATCACGTTGTGGTTCGTCGGGTTGGGTCTGATCTCGTCAAACAGCACATGCTCCACGCCTGCGGCGTCGAGTTCCTTCTCCACGGACTCCAAATAGCCATACTTTTTTGTTGAACTGCCGTTGCTCGTGGCAATCAGCGCCTTTCTGCCCGGCATCTGCTCCAGATGCAAGTTCTTCAACTGTCCTGCGCCGAACAATACCTTTGTCGGCATAAAAAACTGAAAATTGTACATACCTTTTTTATTTTTATACGTTATACATGATGTTTGTCTTGATTCGATGGTGCAAAATTACACAGAAAACCGCCTCCGCTGGTTTTCCCAAACGTCATTTTTACTTTGCTGAGAAGCCATTAACGCAGTTTTAACATAAAATAGCCGCAGAGAAAAGCAGAAATATCCGCAGAGAAAAGTGAAATATTGCGGAATATTCGTAACTTTGCACCCAGTAAAAAACAAAACGAAAAGAATATGGCATTAGACGCAGGAGTACAACTGTACAATTTCATGGAGACCTTCTACTGCTGCACGGTGACGCAGGCAAAGGAGTTCGAGTCGGTGGTGTCGGAGCACATGCTGGTGTATGTGATCAGTGGCGAACTGGATGTGCTGAGCAGCAGCCGTCGCCGGCACTTGCAGCGCGGACAGGCATACCTCATCCGCAAAAACTACAGGGCGCACAAGATTGAATACCCGTCGAAGGACGGCAAGCCGTTCAAGGGGCTGTTTCTGCAACTGAAGGCACCTATGCTGAAGAAGACGATGCACGAGTATGCACTGGGCCGCAATGACGTGAAGCCCTACAGTTCGAAGTCGCCCTACGTAATGCTGCCCGACAATCCCGTGCTGACGGGGATGTTCCGCTCGCTGGAGGGATTCTTCGACGCGGGCCACTGTCCGTCGGAGCGGCTCATGGAGGCGAAGATCAAGGAGGTGATACTGACGCTCATCGAGATGATGCCGGAACTGAAGAGCGTGCTCTTCGACTTCGTGGAACCGTGGAAGGTGGACCTGCGAGAGTATATGAACAACAACTTCACGAGCGACCTCGACCTGGAGGGGTTTGCCCACTACACGGGGCGCTCACTGTCGGCATTCAAGAAGGACTTCGTGGAGGCGTTCCACGAGTCGCCGATGAAGTGGATTGTGAGCCGGCGGCTGCAGGAGGCCAGGCAACTGATGGAGCAGTGGGGCGAGCGGCCCAACGACGTGTATCTGCGCGTGGGCTTCAAGAACCTGAGCCACTTCTCCACCGCCTTCAAGCGCCAGTTCGGCTTTCCCCCCTCGGCCATCGTGATGGCATGAGAACGATACATTTTTATTTAATATAGGAGAAGAATATGAAAACAATGATTTTAGTAATGACAGCAACGGTAATGCTCAGCGACGAGGATATGGCCCCGGTACGCTCATCTCCACCGTCAACCACCCGCTCACGCCGATGGGCCGCCGCCAGCACCTGGGCATCGCCAAGCCCGTGCGCATCGGCAACGACGTGTGGATAGGCGGCAACGTCACCATCCTGCCCGGCGTCACCATCGGCAACAATGTGGTGGTGGCTGCAGGCGCCGTAGTGACCAAGGATATCCCCGACAACACCCTCGTCGGCGGCGTGCCAGCGAAGAAAATCAGGGACTTGGAGGACGATACGAAGGAATAAATTCGGCTCAGGGGAGGTTGTCCGTGGATAGACACCTCTCCTAACCAAAATATTTCTCATTCTGATTTACGATTGAATCTCTGAATTCGTTCTTTGACTATTCGTAAATAGGTACGTCTCAGCTTGTCATTCAAAAAAGAATTGTTGACCAAATGCTCTACTTCGTCAGGCAAGACAGAAAAAGAGTCAAGAATCATTTCTATACGCTTCTTTTTCAGACCGATAAGCGCTCCGAATCTCTCAAAGTCCAGACGGCAAGGATGTCCTGTTCGCTCATACACATCACTTTTCTCCAGAGTCAGAGAAAGACCACCATTCAAACCCAGGTCATCGCCCTCGATATGGAGACATGTGTTCATCAGGTCATAGGCGGGAGCAAACTGTAGGAGAATAAGTGGGAAACCCATCTGCAAGGGTGGATGGGCAATGATTTAATTCTTTCATGAGACTACTTCTTTTACGGTTATTGCTCCTATCGTATCATGGGTTGCAATCTTAAGAAGAAGTCCAAAGAAATCCTTCTCATCCTGTTCTTTTTATGAAAAATTAAAATTTCCGGTCATTAAGGTCACGGTCATTAAGGTCATTAAGGATTTCGGATTATAAAAATATCCCTCTATCTTATAAAATAAGGTTAAATCAAGTTCGCCCTGCAAACAAAATCCATCCATATAATCACTTTTCTGAATATTTTTTGTATTTTTGCAGATATATTGCGCTGATATGGGAGTTGAGCATGGCTTATCATAGCGGTCATTGGGAAGCAAGGAAAAAGAAATAAAAAATATATAGATGGAAAAGAATATTATAAATATAGATGCACATGTCATAGATGATATCAGAACCATCATCACAAGGGCAAGAAACAGGGCGTATCAATCTATCAACGAAACTCTGATACGCTCAAACTGGGAAATTGGCAAACGTATTGTTGAAGAAGAGCAGCTTGGCAAGCAGCGTGCTGATTATGGAATACAGCTCATCAAGTCCATATCTCAGCAGTTAACGACTGAGTTCGGCTCGGGCTATGGTGTTCGTAACCTTGCCTATTTCAAGCAATTATACCAATATTTCCCTGATTGGGAGATTTTGCACGCGCGCGTGCAAAATCTTACTTGGACTCATCTAAAGAGTATTCTAAGAGTTACAGATGCAGAAGCTCGTCTATGGTATTTAAAGGAATCGTCAGAGCAAATGTGGAGCACAAGAACCCTCGACCGCAATGTTGCCTCACAATACTATTATCGACTCCTGCAAACCAGCAATGAGCACAAAGATGAGGTAGAGAACGAGATGAAAACCCTAACAAAAGGATACGCAGACTCACCTGCCATGTTCATCAAGTCGCCAATGGTGACAGAATTCTTGGGCTTATCCCGAGACATGAGCTTCTCGGAAAGCGAACTGGAGAGTGCCATCATCACCCATCTTCAGAAATTTCTGATGGAGATGGGCAAAGGCTATGCCTTCGTAGAGCGACAGCAGCACATCATCACCGATACCCAGGACTACTACATAGACCTGGTATTCTACAATTACCTGATGAAATGTTTTGTACTGATCGACCTGAAGACGACCAAAATTACCCATCAGGACGTAGGACAAATGAATATGTATGTAAGAATGTATGATGAACTGAAACGCACGGAAGGCGACAATCCGACCATCGGCATACTGCTCTGTTCGGAAACCAGCCAGGATATCGCAAGATTTTCTATCCTGCACGACAGCAAGCAATTATTTGCTTCAAAATATCTCACCTATCTCCCTACAGAGCAGCAGCTTAAGGAAGAAATAGAAAAGCAGAAAGAAATATTTAGATTACAACATATAAGATAAGCTAGTAACCCCAAAATATCTCTGCTACAAGAAAAGAGACACAAAGTAAACAAGACAAGACATTGAAGATTAGAGCATGAAGAAGATATTATTCCTACACGGATTCTTCGCCACGGGCAGCTGTCCGATGGCGAGAGCCTTGAAAGAGGCGTTTGAGGGGACGGCGGTGGTGCTGACTCCCGACCTCCCTTTGCACCCCAAGGAGGCACTGAAGGAGATTCGCTCCATCATCGACCGGGAACAGCCCGACTTGCTTCTGGGCAACAGCTGCGGCTCTTTCCTCGCCCAGATGCTGGCTCCGGTGGTGGGCATTCCTGCCCTGCTCGGCAATCCGTATTTCATGATGACGGAGTTTCTGAAGGAGCGAATCGGAGAGCATGAATACAAGGCACCGAGAAGGGACGGCAATCAGCGGCTGGTGATTGACGAGGCGCTGATTGAGGAGTTTGCGGAACTGGAAGCCGTGCAGTTTGACCATTGCAACCCCTATTATAAGGATCGGGTGTGGGGACTTTTTGGTGAGCAGGACACCCTGGCTCACTTCTCCCCTCTCTTCCTGGAGCATTACAACCAAGCCTTCCATTTCCCTGGCGGTCATACGCCTACTGAGCAGGAGGTGAAAACATGGTACGCTCCTCTTGCCCAGAAAATGCTGATGGAATTTTCAGCAAAGGAAGAAAGATATTTCCAGCACTTTAAGGGCGGCAAATATAAGTTCATCCATTCTGCCTTCGACTCCGAAACTCAGGAGCGCATGGTGGTTTATCAGGCTCTCTATGGAGACCAAACCTATTGGGTTCGCCCAGAAAACATGTTCTTCGAGAAAGTTACGAGGGACGGAAGAACTTTTAATCGTTTCACAGAAATAGACAAAATAATATGAAGAAAATATTTATCATGAGCATCATTACTATGCTATCAAGCCTGTTTTCTTGTCAGGCGCAAAATAAAGGCTATAAGAGTTTGACGGCAGATGACTATGAGAAAGCCATTGCTGACACCACAGTAATCCGTCTCGACGTACGAACCGCTGAGGAGTTTGCCGATGGACATATTCGTGGCGCAATCAACATTGACGTACTGAAATCAGACTTCGAACAGAAGGCCACCGCCACTCTTTCCAAGAGCAAAACTATCGCCGTGAACTGCCGAAGCGGCAAGCGAAGCAAGAATGCAGCAGCTATATTGGTAAAGAACGGCTATCAGGTAATAGAACTCGATTCCGGCTTTAATGGCTGGCTGGCAGCAGGAAAAGAAATCGTAAAGAAATAAATTCTGCAACTATGCAACAGATAGAAACACTTGTCTTTGATTATGGAGGTGTCATCGTGAACATTGATGATGCTTCTGTTGTGAAAGCCATGGAGAGCCTGGGCGTTACGACGTTCAAGCGACTAATCCATGTCCGCAAAATCAAGAGACTGATGCACCAATATATTAATGGTCTGGTGGCGGAAGCAGAAACATTGAAAGAGATGCTGAGCCTTTGCCGCAAAGGAACCACAACCGAGGATATTGAAAAAGTGCTCGAAGAGCTGTGTGGCAATCTGCCCGTAAAAAGACTGGAGGCATTGGTCAAGCTTCGGAAACGATACAAAATCTATCTGCTCAGCAACATCAACGATACGCTTTGGCAGAAATCAGTCAATCTGATGAAGCAACTGGGATATTCCACAGACGAGCTGTTTGATGAAGTGTTCCTCTCATACGCCATGCGAAAGGAGAAGCCATCCGTCGAAATCTATGAAGAGATGACGCAGCAGACAGGATTGAATCCTGCCACCACCCTCTATTTCGATGACCGCAAAGAGAATGCCGAAGCAGGCAGAAACTTCGGTTTCCAGAGTGTACTGGTAAAGACCAATCATCTGGAAGAGCATCAGGAATGGCAAGAAATTAACAAGAATATAGTGTAAAGGAATAGGTATGAATACATTACACAGTTGCCTCGCCTACTATCTCCTTGCCATCAATGCAGTTGCATTCATCATGTACGGCATTGATAAATACAAGGCCAAGAAAGCCAAGTGGCGCATTTCGGAAGCCACGCTTTTGTTGCTGGCTGTACTTGGAGGAAGCATCGGGGCATGGATGGGAATGAAAGTCTGGCACCATAAGACGATGCACAAGAAATTCAAATACGGCATTCCTGCCATTCTGCTGATACAGATTGCGCTGATGGTATATCTGCACATAGATTAGCTAACAAACATAAAATATTAAATATGAATAAGAAAAAGTTAAACAATGGCGTGGAAATAAAGCGAATGCTTCTATGCTTTCTGGTGTGTTTAATTACAATGTCTGCGTTTTGTGCAGAAAAACAGGCATTATCCATGTACGGTGTAGTTTATGATGTAGGACTCATGTTTGGCGGCAAGAATTTGTCTGTTTCAAATTTCCGCAAAGAACAGGTGGCCTACGACATGAGCATCATCAAACATGTACTGAACTGCAATACGGTAAGAATTGAAGGCGAGGATCTTGACAGACTCTCCATTGCAACAAAAGAAGCACATAAGCAAGGATTGAAGGTGCTGTTTAACCCATGGAAGATGGAAGCAGATTCTGCTACTACGGTGGACTACATGATTCGTGCCTCTAAGGTTGCAGAGAAATTGCGATTGAAAGGCGCAGATCTGATATTCGTCACCGGATGTGAATATACGCTATTCAATCGTGGTGTTTTCCCTGGTGATACGTTTGATGAGCGCATCGCCTGGCTCATGAAACTCGGATCTATGCCAAATCCGATGGAGGAAATTCAGGCCAAGGGCAAGAAACTCAACCAGATATTACAGGCAATGGTAAGTAAGGTTAAGGAGAATTACCATGGCAAGATTGTTTACTCTTCTGGAGCCTGGGAAATGGTAGATTGGAAGAATTTCGACTATGTTGGAGTAGATTACTATCATAATAATGAATCTGATGAACAGTATGTTGAAGGACTCAATCGCTACAAATCGATTGGCAAACCTGTTATCGTGATGGAAATGGGCTGTTGTGCTTATCAGGGAGCAGCAGAACGTGGTGGAAATGGTTTTTCTGTGTTCAAGGGGGTTGACAGTAATGGCAACGGAATCTACGAGGGTGGCAAGAAACCAGTAAGAGACGAGAGCGTGCAGGCTGATTATATTTCAAAGAATATCGATTTGTTGCAGAAAGCTGGCGCATCGGGCACCATGGTTTATGTATTCTCCTATCCTATCTATCCATACAGTAAAACAGGCGTAGATTACGATATGACATCCTACGCTCTCGTAAAAAGCTTCCCATCAACAGACGCACGCAATAAGAAGATTCCTTCATGGGAACCCAAAGAAGCTTTTTATAGAGTAGGCGAAATATTCGGCAAGATAAAATCTAAGGAATAGAAACGGCTCATGTAAAAAGATGGTGAGGTATTAACGGAAGAATCAATAACAATATTATTAAATAGGATAAAAATGAGAAAGGAATCAAGAGCAATGGATAGTGGGTGGGCATTGGAAGTAATGCACAAGGCTCCGTATATAACTGTCAGTTTTATTGACGAAGACTAGTTGTTGGCAATGACACAAGACACTTCTACATATTACGTTTGGATAGGTGGTTCATGTGATTATGGCCATAAAGAACGAGCATCATCAGCCGTGATGTAATCAGCGACCTACACACCACGGAGTTCCGAATGATGCTAACTCTCATGATCAAGGTAATGCAGGAAATCCCGGAAGGCTCCGACATTCTCTTCCTGACCAATGCCGCCTATATTCAGAACTTTGACAAGGCTCCAACATCAAAGTCGGCAAATCCGGACTTGATCATTCAATGCATCGAGGAAAAGAAAAGACACAAATCAGTCGGAGTCAAGATTGTGCAATATCACAAAAGCCCATTGCTGATAGAGACTCATGACATGGCTACAGAAGCAATGGCAAAGACAAGGAAGGAGTTTCATCAGAAAAACAAGTAAATGTTTAGGGGCATTTTCCGGTCATTAAGGTCACGGTCATTAAGGTCATTAAGGATTTCTGGTTATTCAAGATGCCATCAACATCCCTCTATCTTATAAAATAAGGTTAAATCAAGTTCGCCCTGCCAACAAAATCCATCCATAAAATCACTTTTCTGAATATTTTTTGTATTTTTGCAGATAGAATGAAGAAGATACTTTTCCTACACGGATTCTTCGCCACGGGCAGCTGTCCGATGGAGAGAGCCTTGAAAGAGGCGTTTGAGGGAGACTGCAGAACTTTTAATCGTTTCACAGAAATTGATAAATAATTATGGAGACATTTAATGACGTAATCAATAGTGGCCAGCTTGTTCTGGTCGATTTCTTTGCTACATGGTGCCAACCATGCAAGGCGATGCACCCCATTCTGGAGCAGGTAAAGAGTGTATTGGGCGACCGCATCCGAATCATCAAGGTGGATGTGGACAAGTACGGCGTAACAGCAAGCCAATACCGCATCCAATCCGTGCCTACGCTGATGCTTTTCCGAAACGGAGAAGTATTGTGGCGCACAAGCGGTGTGGTAGATAAAGCCGAACTGCTGGCTACGCTTGATCCATTCTTGACATAATCAAAAATATAAAAGGATAAGAAAAAGTTGAAAGAAATATGGCAATGACTATTGATACAACAAACCTCTGTTCACATCTTCAAAAGAAGTTGTTTGAACCTGAGGGAGTATATTATCCTATCTGGCAAGCCATGCAGAACGATGAGGAGTTGACAGCCGTGGTTCGCTCACGACAGCTTCATATCTATCGTAACGGCAAGAAGATTCTCATTCTCGCTGGCAAGGCTCAGCCGAAGATTATCAGAGAGGATAAACTGAACGAATTGATTAAGAAAATAATATAAATGATTAAGAAAGAAGAAGTTATATCTTTTGTATGGCAGCATATTCTGCTGCTCGTTTCGCTCTATGTAATGACTTTCGGAGTCGCAGCATGTGTGCGAAGTCAGTTAGGTTCAAGCGTTATTTCCACCATCCCTTACGTGATGGCTTCGGCAGGTAAGATGCTTGATTACATCCCAGGATGGACTATCGGCGGCTACACCATCATGATGAATGCGATCTTCGTGGTGCTGCAGATTCTGATTCTGAGAAGAAACTTCGAATGGGTGCAACTCTTCCAGCTCGTTATCGGCTTTTTCTTCGGAATGCTTATAGACCTCAATATGGTGCTTACCGAATGGATGGTTTCTGAAAATATTCTGGTCAATGCCCTTGTGCAGATAGCCGGTTGCACCATCCTCGGTTTCGGAATCGCCATGGAGGTGAAATGCGGCTCAGTTACCATGCCTGGCGAGGGCATTTCCATTGCCATTCACAAGGTTACCGGCTGGCCATTCCCTAAAGCCAAGATTCGGGTGGACATCACGCTCGTGGTCTTAGCCGTCTTGTTCTGTTTCCTGCTTCTCGGTTCATGGAAATGGGAGATTGTGGGCATCGGAACGCTCTTCGCCATGGTCTATGTAGGTGTTACAGTTCGCCTATTCAACAAGCATCTTGCGTGGTTCGACCGCCTACTCCACTATCGTCCAGGTTGCCGCAGATATGTTTACGGACTGGCAAGATACATAAGAAGACAGATGTAAGTTTTTCTAATTTTGATTAAAATGGAAACAGGAAGAATTTTACTTCGCTATTGGGAGGAATCTGATGCAGAGGCGCTCTTCAAGTACGCCTCAGACCCTGACGTAGGACCACGAGCAGGATGGCCGGCACATAAGTCTGTAGAAGAAAGCAGGGAGATTATCAGGACATACTTCCATAATGAAACGACATGGGCGATTGTGTTGAAAGAGACAGGTGAGGCTATCGGCTGCATCGGCTACTACACCCATGAAACCAGCAATATCCCTATCGGAGAAAACGACTGCGAGGTGGGCTACTGGGTAGGAAAGCCCTTTTGGAATAAAGGAATCTGCACCGAAGCCTTGAAGCTGATGCTCGACTACTGCATCCAAGTGAAGCATTTCGAAAACATCTGGGCAGATCATTTCACCGGAAATCCTGCATCGGGAAAGGTCATGGAGAAATGCGGTTTCTCAGACACCGGAATGCTGAACCGATGCAGTCAGCTCGTGGGTGGCGACAAGGAAATGGTCAAGGTATTTAAGTACAAAGGATAAAGAAATAAACTGACTTTAAAACATATTGATTATGAAGAAGAATTTCCAATTAATTGATATTGATTGATAAAGAAGTTAACAGATATTGAACTGATATTGAACAGATATTGATTGATTGGAAAACTAACAGATACTTTCTGATTAGCAAGAATAAATAAACCGACTATCTTTAAGCTCATTGTCTAAAGATAGTCGGTTTTTGTAATTTTTCAGGTCTTGCTGAAAAAATGGGAATTGCACATGACTGGCTGATATGGGAATTGCACATAACTGGCTGATATGGGAATTGCACATGACTGGCAGAATTCAAGCATTGTTATCTGATTTTTCATTAATGTTAAATGCGATTAAATCAGATAATTCTTGTTAAACAAATCATATATTATCTCGTTTGTTTATACCTTTGCACCCAAATTTATAATCCAAAAGGAATATCTTATGTTCTAATTGTTATAATACAAAGGATAATACTTTAATTAAATAAGAAAAGGAAAAGGATAATACTTAATTAAATAAGAGAAGAAATATGAGAGAAACAACAGAAAGTTCAGTTGCCTGCAATCATCATAAAGTAGGCTTCCTGGGATTGCTCGTCACACTAGGCATCGTGTTCGGAGACATCGGAACATCACCCCTCTATGTGATGAAGGCCATCCTCCACACAGGAGAAACCATCAACGAAAGCACCATCCTGGGTGCCTTGTCCTGCATCATCTGGACACTCACACTACAGACCACCATCAAATACGTATGCGTGGCGCTGCGTGCCGACAACAATGGCGAAGGAGGCATCCTCGCCCTCTACGCCCTGCTGCGCCGACTCAAGAGCAAGTGGATCTACATCCTGGCTATCATTGGCGCAAGTACCCTGCTGGCAGACGGAATCATCACCCCAGCCATCACGGTGACCACAGCCATCGAAGGACTCGAGAGCATCAGTCCCCACCTGCCAGTCATTCCCATCACCCTTGCCATCATCACCATCATCTTCTTCGTGCAGCGCTTTGGTACAGAGAGCATAGGCAAATCGTTTGGAGTCTTCATGCTGCTCTGGTTCCTGCTGCTGGGCGTGGCGGGAGCGTTCAGCATCACCTCTTACCCATTGATACTGAAGGCTTTCAATCCCTATTACGCAGCCATGCTGCTGGCAAAATCGCCAGAGTGGTTCCTGATTCTGGGCGCCGTATTTCTCTGTACCACCGGTGCAGAGGCTCTCTACTCCGACCTGGGGCATTGCGGCAGAAAGAACATCGCCATCAGCTGGGGCTTCGTAAAAACCATGCTCATTCTCAACTATCTGGGGCAGGGAGCATGGGTGCTGAACCATATCCAGACTGCCTCTTCCGTGAATCCGTTCTTTTCCATCATGCCGCAGAGCATGCTGTTCTTCGCCATCATCATGGCCACAGGTGCGGCAATCGTTGCCAGTCAGGCACTTATCAGCGGAACCTTCTCCATTTTGAGCGAAGCCATGAACCTGCACTTCTGGCCGCGCATGCGAATCAAGCACCCTACCCATGTTAAGGGTCAGCTCTATATCCCGGCTATCAACCTCGCCATGTACATCGGCGTGGTACTCATCATCCTGCTCTTCCGCGACTCCTCGCACATGGAGGCAGCCTACGGACTTGCCATTACCATCACCATGCTGATGACTACCCTGCTGCTCGGTTTCTACCTGCACAGCAAGGGCGTGGCGCGGATCTTCACCCTGCTGTTTATGGGCGCATACTGCACCATCGAGGGAGTCTTCCTGGCAGCCAATCTATCAAAGTTTCTCGCAGGAGGATGGTGTACGATGCTCATTGGCGGAATCCTCTTCCTGATGATGTATGTGTGGGTTCGTGCCATGAAGATACGCCGCCAATACATCAGCACCAAACCGCTGGTTGAGTATTACAAGATTATCTCCGACATCAAGGCCGACGAGAGCATCCCTAAATATGCTTCCAACCTGGTTTATGTAAACCATGCCGGCAAGGAAGGCACCGTGGATGACAAGCTGCTCTACTCCATCATCAACAAGCAGCCGAAACGTGCTGACCACTACTGGCTTATCAACATGGAGTTTGTAGACACGCCTGACACGCTGGAGTACAGTTGCGAGACATTGATTCCCGACACCCTCTACAGCGTAACGATGCATATTGGTTTCCGCATAGAACCTAGGGTGAGCCTCTATCTGCGACAGGTGGTGGAAGACCTGGTGGCCGACGGGAAGGTAGATTTGAGAAGTACCTATCCTTCGCTGCGGAAAAACGGGATTCCTGGTGACTTTCGATTCATCATCATCCACCGAATATATTATCCGGAGAGTTCCGGCAACCGTCAACAGAATTTACTGATGAGCATCTACGCTCTCATCAGCAAGATAGGCATTGACGAGCCGAAGGCATTGGGTCTCGACACATCTATGGTAGCAGTGGAACGTGTGCCGCTCATCATCAACCATCGTAACAGAAGCAGCAGACGTATCACCCTAAAGATGGATGAATAGAAGAAGTGAGGTATGAAGGGGGAGTTTACTCATTACGAGCAAACTCCCCCTTGATGTATATGTGGTTTTGCTATTTTAGAAATCACATGTATCTGGATCAGAACCAATTCTGTCAGCCTTCAGCGATGCGATTTCAAGCATTTCCTGCGACTCTTGAAAAAAGCTTCAAAGAAGTCCATCTGGCGCTGGTTGGGCAGGCGGTCGAGGCGGAAACCCTCATGGATGATCATCACCGTTGGTTTACCCTGTTTGTAGGTAGTCCAATAGGGCAGCGAGTCACCGTTGGGATTGCCTGTCTTGGTGAAGTTAATCCAATAGCGCGACATGATTTGCTGCATGTGACGCTCGGTATCGGTCATGCGACCACCGTTAAAGCTGAATCCGTAGATGAACGGCATCTCAGCGACATGGCTGGCACCGCCTCTTTTGCTGCGGAAGATGGTGTTCTCGGAGTCTTGGTCGAAGTAGTACATATATACCCGTCCCTTGCCGGTCTTGGTCTGCAGGTTGGCCCAGGCGTAGGTGCACCAGGCAAAGCTGCCGTCGCGGAAGATGTCTGACAGCGCGAAACAGGCCTCCTGTTCGTTGGTGGCAGGGTATATCTCCAGCAGACGATCGGCCCAGTCGCCATAGATGTCCTTGACCCGTTTCTGGTAGGCTTCGACGGGCATGGGGCGCGCGAACAAGGAACCTTCGTCGGAGTTGGTGCCGATAAGAATGTCAACGTCGTTGTATTGTCCGGCCTCGTAGAGCTTGTACTGGTCGTCTATGATGGCATGACCGTCAACCACAGGCCAAAATATATCCATCTGGGTGTTGTCAACGAGCTGCTGGAACGGCACCTTGCGCATTTGCCTGAGGTTCTTCTTGCCGAGGCGCTTTTGGAAACCGATACCGGCCTGCTCAGCACTACGAACCGTGCACACGGCGAAATTCCCGTCGCGCTTCTCACCAACTGGCCAGAACGAACTTCCGCTCTCGCAGATGGCGGCGCGGAACAGTCCCTTGGATAGCGGCGAAGCACAGAGGATGCTCACGGAGATACCTCCTGCAGACTCACCGGCAATGGTCACCTTCTCAGGGTCGCCACCAAAGGCCGCAATGTTGTTGTGTACCCACCGCAGGGCTTCTACCTGGTCGAGTATTCCGTAGTTACCGGAGAGACCGCCAGCCTCCTTGCTGAGTTCAGGATGACTCATGAAGCCGAGTGCCCCAAGGCGGTACTCAATGCTGACATAAACTATGCCCTCACGGACAAAGCTCTCCTGCGTGCCGCTATACGACCCCGTGAGGAAACCACCGCCGTGAATCATCACAAACACGGGCAGGCGCTCATCAGGTGACTTTGCGGGTGTCTCAACGCTCAGGTACAGGCAGTCCTCACTCATCGGAATCTCGTTGCCGTTCTGGTTCGGGTCGGTAGGCTGCGGGGGGCGGTTGCCCCACTTGTCGGCCTTGTACACCCCTGCCCACGGTTTCTTCGGCACGGGAGCCTTCCAGCGCAGGTCGCCTATAGGAGCCTCTGCGTATGGAATGTTCATATACAGGGCGTGGCCGTGGTAGCTGACACCCTCAATCTCACCCTGCGCAACATTGGTGCGCAGCAGTTGTGCTGTGGCGCTGGTTTCTATCACCATCAGTGCACAAATTAAAATAATCCATTTAATTTTCATATTCTGCTCTTGTTAATGAAATTATTATTCATATCCTACTCTTTTTAATGAAATTGATGCTGCAAAATTAAGCAAAAATTTTAATATAATGCAAATTCGTGTGTTAAAATTCGGAAGAAATGTGAAAACAACAAAATCCATCCATATAATCACTTTTCCGAATATTTTTTGTATTTTTGCAGATATATTGCGCCAATATGGGGGTTGAACATGGTTTATCCTCCAGTATGGCAGAATGAAATAAATCTTCGATAATGGTAATATTTTCCGGAAAACGGATATAAGCTCTTTGGGAAAATATGCGTATCTTTGCAGAAGATAAGCTGCACTCGGCAATTTGAAAGCAAGCTTTCATTGCGCTCATTTGCATTATCTTTGCATCCAAGAAAATAAAGAAATTTAAAAGTTAGGATTATGAAGGAATTTTTCTTTAATACCATACAGGAGTTCAACGACTTCATGGGGGTGGAAACGCTTCATCCCCTAGTAAGCGTTGTGCGTGTGGAGAAAGCCTCTCCTTTACAGGAGGCTCTGCATCACTACGGACTTTATGCCCTCTTTCTGAAGGAGAACAAGGGCTGCAAATTGTCATACGTCAGAACAGAATATGATTTTGACGAGATGACCGTCACCTCGTTTGCTCCGGGACAGTCGATTAAGGTGGAAGTCAGCCAGCGCCTCGGCTTTGAATATCCGCAGCACTTCATCCGCTTTTTCAAGGCGCAGACGGGCAAGACACCAAGCGAGTATCGAAAAACTGCGTAGATATTATGATGCTTGTATAGAAAAAAACAAAAAGGTTTAATATGAAAAGAATAGTTTTGCGCATTTACATCATGTTCATGGCGCTGACGGCTATTGAATAGTTGAAAAAAAGAGATGATTCTTATGAAAAAGAATTACAACATTTATTGTATTAACGACTATTTCACTCAACATAATGGCACAACAGAAAATAGTACAGACAGCAGGGCGTACCCAACTGGGAGAACAAGATTAAATAACAATAAAATCAATGACATCTTGATTCCCTCACCCACGCTATTCTCGTTTTTATAGTTTTAGGTTGATGTAAGAGACAAGCTCAACCAAAATCTACCACATGACAGATTTGCATTGCCACTCCATCAGGCATCAGTTCGAAACCATGACGCTGATAGAATGTGGCATTGCAACTCTATTCTTGTTCTGTATCATCTTTTAGTTTTGATTATCTTATAAATGTGAACCATGAATCATTGTTAATCTTGGTTAATCTTGATTTTTGCAACCTCCTGATGCTCTGCAATACTTACCTACAGGTAACTATCTCACCCATTAGTGCCTTCTTATGAGTATGAAATTCTTATCGTATCTTTGCACCCGGAAACAAGAAAGAATATATCAATATCAATTAAAATTAAAGACAGAAACAATGAGAAAGGTTTTATTTGTTTTATTCAATCTCCTGGCTGTTGCTGCAATGGCACAGACTAAGG
>CAKPWR010000052.1 GCA_934196725.1 uncultured Prevotella sp. | reverse complement strand
CCTAACCTGGAGATGCTGAAGCAGATTATCGAGGATGAGGGTATCGTCTGCCCTATCAGCGGTACCAAGAACTGGACAGACGTTCGTCAGTTCAACCTGATGTTCTCTACCCAGATGGGTGCTGCCAGCGATGCTACAAGCAAGGTTTATCTCCGTCCTGAGACAGCTCAGGGTATCTTCGTAGATTATCTGAGCGTACAGAAGACCGGTCGTATGAAGTTGCCATTCGGTATCTGCCAGATTGGTAAGGCATTCCGTAACGAGGTAGTTGCCCGTCAGTTCGTGTTCCGTATGCGTGAGTTCGAGCAGATGGAGATGCAGTTCTTCTGCCAGCCTGGTACTGAGATGAAGTGGTTTGAGTATTGGAAGAAGGTTCGCCTGGCTTGGCATGAGGCGCTGGGTATGGGCAACGAGAACTACCGTTACCACGACCACGAGAAGCTGGCTCACTATGCTAATGCTGCTACCGATATCGAGTTTAAGATGCCATTCGGCTTCAAGGAGGTAGAGGGTATCCACAGCCGTACCAATTTCGACCTTTCTCAGCACGAGAAGTACAGCGGCCGCTCTATCAAGTACTTCGATCCTGAGAAGAACGAGAGCTATGTGCCTTACGATGTAGAGACCTCTATCGGTGTTGACCGTATGTTCCTCAGCGTGATGTGCCACTCTTACTGCGAGGAGAAGCTTGAGAATGGTGAGACACGTGTAGTATTGCGCCTGCCAGAGGCATTGGCTCCAGTGAAGTGCGCCGTATTCCCATTGGATAAGAAGTTTGGCTTGCCAGAGTTGGCTCATGAGATTGTAGATGAGTTGAAGTTCCACTTCAATACCCACTATGGCGATCCTAAGGATTCCATCGGTAAGCGTTATCGCCGCCAGGATGCCATCGGTACACCATTCTGTATCACCGTTGACCACGAGACACCAAACGACCACAAGGTAACTCTGCGTTATCGTGATACCATGGAGCAGGAGCGTGTAGCTATCTCTGATCTCCGCAGCATCATCGAGGAGCGCGTAAGTATTACTAGCGTATTAAAGAAACTTGGTAATGAAATTAAGAATTTCTAAATATCTCTTCTTGCTCATGATGGCAGTCTTCGCACTGTCATCATGCAGCGAGGATGACAACACCGTGGATGAGTATGCCAACTGGCAGGAGCGCAATGAGAAAGCTTTTGCCGACACTTTGGCTTATGCCCGTCAGCAGATTGCCAACGGTAGCGATGAATGGAAGGTAATACTCAACTGGTCGCTGCAAAACCAAACTCCTAACAAGGATGCCAATGGTAATGCATTGCCTTTGACTTACAAGAATGAAGATTACATCGTTGTTCACGTTTTGGATAAGGGCAAGGGTAGCGGCTGTCCGATGTATACCGATTCCGTGAAGGTGAGCTATCGTGGCAGAATACTGGGTACCGATACTTATCCTGCCGGTTATGTATTTGATAAGACTTTCGACGGTACATATGATAAGACAACAGCTCAGCTCAGTACAATGGCGGTTAATGGTGGTTATATAGATGGTTTTACCACAGCATTGCTCAATATGCATATAGGCGACCGCTGGATGGTTTACATGCCATATCAGTTGGCTTATGGCACAACTCAGAGTTCTACAAGCTCGATACCTGCTTATTCGATGCTTCGCTTTGAGATCGTATTGGACAGCTATTATCGCATTGGTCAAGTTGTACCTGGTTCTAGAGCCGTTGAGGCTGGTAGGGATCAGGGAACTTGGATTACTGAGTAATAAAGAGTAAGAACTTTAAGTTTTTCACCTTATTTATATGTGGGGGATTTTCACCTTATATTATAATAAGGAAATAGATGGGCGCGTTCCTAGGATTGCTGTACATGCAGCATTCTTAGGAACGTTTTCTTTTTACAGCTTTGCCCAGACAGGGAGGTGTGACTGCAACGCAATCCGATGGCGTATTTGTGTTAATAGACCTTTTTGATGTGTTAACAAGTGTTTGTGTTCGCACACAAGTGGTTGATATACGTCAAAAAATGTTAGTTTGATACATTTTTTTGGGGCAAATCCATTGCGGTTTCGAAAAATAGTTGTACCTTTGCAATCGAAAAAAATAAGTTTTAGGTTTTTAGTTAGGTAATAGATTTTATAGGTTTAGTTTTTAGGTTTAAGGTTGTTAGTTTTTTATTTAGGTGTTAGTTAAGGTAACGAAAGATTGTTTATTCAAGGACGACAGGTATTTAGTTTGTTAGGTAAAATAGGTTGTTTATTCTAGGTAATTTAGTACTGTCCTACTTCGGTGGGAGATTCAGTTTTGGGAAAAACAAAGGTACGAAAAAGTTTTAAAAGTTAAAATAAAATGGCGGTTCCTTTTGGAGTCGCCTTTTTTTGCGTTAAATCATAAATAGAAGAGAAAAAATGCTATTCAAGAATAAGACAGATTATCTGATGGAGTCTATCCGCTTAGGGCGGCCGATGACGGGTGGTGAGAAGCTGAATCTCATTGCCGGATTGAGTGTACCCTCCATGCTGGCACAGATTTCTACCGTGCTGATGTTCTTTATTGATGCTTCGATGGTGGGACATCTAGGTGCTGAGGCTTCGGCAAGTATCGGAATCATCGAGTCAACCACCTGGCTGGTAGGTAGCTTGCTGAGTGCTGCTGCTACTGGCTTTTCTGTTCAGGTGGCTCATTTCATTGGTGCCAATGACCTGGTGAAGGCCCGCCAGGTGTTTCGTCATGCCCTGATATGCGGAGTGGCATTCAGCCTTTTCGTAACGCTTATCGGTATAGGCATCCATTCCCATCTGCCTTATTGGTTGGGTGGAGGTGAGGATATCGCCCCAAATTCCTCGCGTTATTTTCTGATTTACAGCTTGGTTTTGCCGTTTGTATTCCTTTATCATATTTCTGAGATGATGCTCAAGTCGGCAGGCAACATGCATACGCCCAGCATCATGGCGGTATTGATATGCCTGTGTGATGTTGTGTTCAATTACCTCTTCATCTATATTATGAAGATGGGGGTCGTGGGTGCAGCGATGGGTACGGCTATGGCGTATATATGCATCTCGCTGCCCAATCTCTATCTTTCGGCATTCAGAAACCGACTTCTCAATCTCCGTCAGGACAAGGAGCCGTTCAGATGGGTAAAGGAATATGTAAGGCATGCCTGCAAGATAAGTATCCCGATAGCCATACAGAATATCCTGATGAGCGGTGCGCAGATTGTGAGCACCATGATTGTAGCTCCATTGGGCAATATTGCCATTGCTGCCCACTCGTTTGCCATTACTGCAGAGAGCCTTTGCTATATGCCGGGTTACGGTATCGGCGATGCGGCATCTACGTTGGTAGGGCAGACGCATGGAGCCGGTCGCGTGGATCTCTGCAAGAATTTTGCTTATATGACGGTAGGATTAGGTATGGGCGTGATGGCATTGATGGGCGTGGTGATGTATGTCTTTGCGCCGGAGATGATAGGGGTACTGTCACCGGTTGAGAGCATCCGGGAACTGGGCACTACCTGCCTTCGCATCGAGGCGTTTGCCGAGCCGTTCTTTGCTGCCAGCATCGTAACCTATAGTGTTTGCGTGGGTGCGGGCGATACGATGAAGCCTGCCGCCATCAACTTGAGCACGATGTGGCTGGTACGCCTTACCCTTGCCTACGGACTATCAAAGAACTATGGATTGGAGGGCGTATGGATAGCAATGGCTACGGAGCTTACCTTCCGTGGCATCCTCTTCCTCATTCGCCTCTTCAGGGGGGCATGGATGAAGAGCTTCAAATGTTAGTTTTATGTTAAGATTGCAGGCATTTGGAAAGATATTCTTCCAAATGCTTGCAAATCTTTTTATTTTTATGTAATTTTGCACACGAAATAACTAATAATTACATATTTATTAATTACAACAGAGGAAAATGAGATTAAGAAAGATTTTCGCAGCAGCAGTGCTGTTGCTCTCTGTGGGAACAGCGATGGCACAGCAGATGCCACCTATCCCAGTGGATAAGGATGTGAAGATTGGTCGTCTGGACAACGGATTGACTTACTACATCCGCCACAACAGTTATCCTGAGCATGTAGCCAGCTTCTACATCGCCCAGAAAGTAGGTTCTATTAACGAGAACGATGATCAGCGCGGTTTGGCTCACCTCCTTGAGCACCTCGCCTTTAATGGTACTGAGCACTTCAAGGACAATACCCTCCAGAACTATCTGCAGAGCATCGGTGTGGAGTATGGTCGTAATCTGAATGCTTATACTAGTGTTGACAAGACCGTTTATTACTTCACCGATGTGCCTACTACCCGTGTTTCTGCCGTAGATTCATGTATGCTCATCCTGAAGGATTGGAGCAACGGCATCTCGCTTACTACCAAGGCTATCGAGGATGAGCGTGATGTGGTTCACAATGAGTACCGCATGCGCATGGTGGGTCAGCAGCTCATGCTGGAGCGTGCTCTCCCTAAGCTCTATCAGGGCGAAAAGTATGGTTATCGTCTGCCTATCGGCTTGATGAGCGTTATCGACGGATGCAAGCCAGAGACTCTCCGTGCTTACTATCGTAAGTGGTATCGTCCTGACAATCAGGCTATTATCATAGTGGGTGATGTGGACGTCAACCATGTCGAGGGCAAGATCAAGGAGCTTTTCTCAGGCATCAAGGTACCTAAGGATGCTGCCAAGGTGATTCCTGTGCCTGTAGCTGACAACGATACAGCCATCTACGTAGTGGATAAGAACAAGGAACAGCAGTATGATATCATCAACATCATGATGAAGAACGAGACAACTCCTGATTCATTGAAGGGTTCTCTGCCATATCTGCTCGAGGGGTATTTGAAGAATGTGGCTACTTCTATGCTCAATGCTCGTCTTTCCGAGATGGCTCGCGAGGCTGACTGTCCATTCCTGCAGGGTGCTAGTAGTATAGGCAACTATCTGATTTCCAGCACAAAGGATGCCTTCTCCATGATGGGTGTGGCTAAGCCTGGCAAGGCAAAGGAGGCTTATGCTGCCCTGATGCGCGAGGCTAAGCGCGTGCACGATTTCGGCTTCACGGCTTCTGAGTATCAGCGTGCTAAGGACGAATTCATGAGTTTTGTAGAGAAGACTTACGAGAACCGTACTAAGATGAAGAACGAGCAGTTTACTACCCAGTATGTAGACCACTTCATCTCTAACGAGCCAATTCCTTCGGTAGAGGAGGAGACTCAGATTTATAAGATGGTAGTGCCACGTTTGCCTCTTGAGATGGTGAACAATGCCATGAAGCAGCTCATCTGCACCACTGATACCAACCTGGTAAGCATGGTATTCATGCACGAGGCTGAGGGTGCGGTTTATCCTACCGAACAGGAACTTGCCGACATCGTGAAGCAGGTGCGCAGCGAGAAGCTCGAGGCTTACGTAGACAATGTAAAGCAGGAGCCACTGATGGCTCAGGCTCCTAAGGCAGGCAAGATTAAGAAGATCGAGGAGAACAAGCAGTTGGGATTCAAGAAGCTTACCCTCTCCAACGGTGCCAAGGTAATCATCAAGAAGACCGACTTCAAGGACGATGAGATTCAGTTTGCTGCTTCTGCCAATATCGGTTATGCAGCTTATCAGAATGACCCTATCAATGCGCAGAATGCCAGCACAGTCTGGTCGTTGAGTGGTTTGGGCGATTTCTCAAGCAATGATTTGGAGAAGGCACTTGCCGGCAAGCAGTGTGGTGTGAATTTCTCATTCTCTACCTTCCGTCATGGTATGAATGGTACCACCACTCCTAAGGATCTCGAGACGATGATGCAGCTGGTTTACCTCTCTATGACCAATGTTACCAAGGACCAGAAGGCATTCGACAATATGAAGAATACCTATGCTACCGTTCTTGCTACCAAGAGCAATAACCCTAGCCTGGTATATCAGGACTCAGTACAGAGCACCCTTTACCTGGGCAGCAAGTTGGCTCGCATCCCTGAGGCATCAGATGTTCAGGGCATAGATTATGATGCTTGTCTCGAAATGTGGCATCAGCTCTACAGCAATGCCAAGGATTTCACTTTCTACTTTGTAGGTAACTATGACGAGAAGGTGCTCCTTCCTCTCATCGAGCAGTATATTGCATCTCTCCCTAATCAGGGCATGAAGATCAAGATCAAGAACCAGCCAATGCCTTATGCTCATGGCAAGGTAAGCAATGTATTCTGCAAGGCAATGGAGAACCCTCAGAGCCAGGCTCGCGAGATGTGGTTTGCCAAGATGCCTTATACCCAGAAGAGCAGCGTATTGGCAGATATGGCAGCACGCCTCCTGGAGATGAAGTATCTGCACAGCATCCGCGAGGAGTTGAGCGCAGCATATTCAGCAGGTGCCAACTATGGTGTATTCTTCGATACAGACAACAAGGTGATGGTTACCATCAACGGTATGGCTCAGTTGAATCCTGAGAAGGCAGATGTAGCTATCCCATGCTTCTTCAAGGGTATGGACGAGGTCATTGCCAAGGTTGATGCTGACGATTTGCAGAAGGTGAAGGAGATTTTGCTGAAGAAGGCAGGTGTTGACGAGAAGACCAACGGCTACTGGCTTCAGACCTTGGGTATGTTTGAGCTTCACAAGGCAGATGACTACAGCAACTACAAGAATCTCGTGAAGTCAATTGATGGCGCTCAGATTTCCGACTTCCTCAAGAATGTTATCTTGAAGAGCGGCAACCATGTAGAGGTTATCATGAAGGGCGAGAAGAACAAGTAATAGATTCTGATATCTGATTCAAATATCGGATAGAAAATGAAAAAATCCCGTTGTACTTACCATGCAAGTGGTAGACAACGGGATTTTAACTTTTTCTTTTCCCAAAAATTTCAGTTCCTCTTAAAATTTAAGAGTCGTTCTGAAAAATCTCTCTCATTTTCAGTTTTCGGGGTTCTGTTTCTCTGACTCTCTCTTTCTCTTTTGTATTCCTGAGAAATAGGAATCAGCAGAATCTCTCCAACCGAATGTCATTCTGAAAATAATCTCTTTTCCAAGAAGGATCTTGTCTCCTGTTCGTTATAAATCAAAAAGACTTAATCTCTTCTTCTAGCCTTAGAGGCAAGTGCCTCGCGGCGTTCATTAAGAATCTGCTGGCATCTGTCGATGGCCTGATTCTGATTCTCTGAATTTACCTTAATTAAATCATTCATAACCTATCGTGAATTATTAAAACCGCTGCAAAGATAGGATATTCTGTCCGTTTTCGGGTACACTTTTCGGTAAAATATGCATAAAAAATGATATTTTTTGATTTATGTCAAAAAAATGTGCAATCGTTGGCACAAATTCGTCACATTTCGAATGATTTATGCACTATTTATGCAACAAATTAAACCTTTTGCCCCTTTTTTCATCTATAATAATAGTATTTTCCATTTGTGGTGGGAAATATGGAAGAGAAGAAAGCGAATGATATAAGAGAATTAGATTAAAATAAATAGAAAGTAAAAATGAAAAAGGTATTTATTTTGGCTGCACTCGTGCTCGCATGCACAGCTGGCAGCACTGCAAGCGCCATGAACGAAGCTGCGCTGAATGCTTCTAACTCTGAGTTGATGCCGGTCAAGAAATCAACCAAGAAGACTACTAAAAAATCTTCTTCCAAGAAGACTACTACTAAGAAGACAACTTCTACTTCGAAGAAGACAACAACTTCTTCTGCAGCAGCTTCTTCTTCTGCAACCACTTCTACCGCTAATAATACTGCAGCTACTGCCAATTCGGCAGCAACCGTCGCAGGTGTTCTGGGGGCTATCCTGGGTGGAAACAGCTCTAGCAATTCCAGCAATTCGGGCTCAAGCACTGCAGGTAGCATCATCAACGGAATCTTGAACAATGTAATTGGTTCGAGTACATTCAAGCAGGCAGACCTCTGCCATACCTGGAAGTACTGCAAGCCGGGTTGCGCCTTCACTTCCGAGAATCTGTTGGCTAAGGCGGGTGGCGAGATTGCTGCTAACAAGATAGAGAATCAGCTGGAGGGATATTATAAAAAGTTCGGATTCAGCAGTTCCAATACCTACTTCACCTTTAATACCGATGGCACTTTCTCTGCCAAGATTGACGGCAAGGCATGGAATGGAAATTATACCTTTGATGAGAAAACTCACGCCATTCAGATGAAAGGTCTGTTGCTGAGTGCTTCGGGTTATGCCACCAAGACTACCAATGGCATCAGTCTTCTCTTCGACCAGAAGAAGCTGCTCAATCTCATCAAGGCCCTCAGTGCCTTCAAGGGCAGCTCTACATTGAGCGCTGTTGGCAGCATTGCCAATAATTATGACGGCATGCGAGTAGGTTTTGAGATGACTAAATAATATAATCTTTATTAAAAAGCAATAAAGCCGTCCTCATTCTAATTATATGAGGGCGGCTTTTTATTCGTCTTTTATATCTTTGCTTATCGCTTTTACGTTTTTATATATTTCTTATTTCACTTCAATTTCGAGTGGTGTCTTCTGTGCATCCAGGAAATCCTTGATGCGAATCTGCCATTCGGCATAACTCCTTACATCATACTTGTTCCATGCTGCACCGAAGTAATAACTGTATTTCTCCTGGTTCTTCAAGCCACGCTTCAAGCCGAGGGCATGCCCCGTAGCACCATCGTGCTTCTTCTCGAAGAGCTGGTAGTAAGTGTTGTCGATGCCTTCTGGGAAGAGTACACCCACGTAAACCTGTGAGTTGTTTACTTCGATATTGTCTGTTGGGTCGGCATAACTTACATAGTCCTTGGCGAAAGTCTTACTCTCCGTATCCTCCTCGTGGATTGGGAAACCGGTGGCGAAATCGGTAGGAGTGGTCAAGCCGTCGTACCATACGGTCATCTTGTTGAAATTGCTGCCCTTGTCGAGAGAGATGATGCGATGCTCCACCACGTTCTTCATATCGCCCACGGTAGATGGGTTGTAAGTCAGTTCTACGGTGAAGCGGAGCGGACCGTTGTCCAGAATCTTATAATCCTTGTAGCAGTAAGGCAAAACCTGATTTTTGCCCACCATCAGGCTTGGTGCACCAAGACCCAATGTGGCGCCCACACGATAAGGATCCAATCCGTTGCCGTGGTCTAGATGGAAGGAAGTGGTGATATCCATTTCGCGCGATTCTGCCTGCAGAGCCTTGATTTGCTTGGCAAGAGCAGCAGCCTTTGCTGTGTTCTTCTCTGCCTTTTCCTGCTTTTGCATAGCTCTTACCTTGGAATCAATCTTGTCGCCCTTGATATTGCCGTTCATATCCTTGATGTATCGCTCGTAAACCACGGTGTCCGGAGTATTCTTCACCCAAATGTCGGTACCGAAGGATTGCTCGCCCGTCTTCTGCAGGGCAGGGCCATATACGCGGTAGGCGCAACGGTCGTTCTCCCAGGCGATATCGTCTTTTCTTATCTTATAGAGAGCGCCGGTGGCATAAACCTTCTGCTGGTAAGGCTTGCCGATGCTCACGTAGTAAGTGGCAGATCCGTGAGGGCGCACGCTTGCATCTATGAGCAGAAAACCGTCGTGAGTAATCTGCGAGCCAATCTGCTGTCCTCGCTTGTTCTTCACGATATAAGCCTCACCCTTTTTAGGGGCGGTGTTTCCCAGTTTCGCCTTAATCTCACTCATGTTCAGAGAGATAAGCTCCGTGCGTGAGGCGGAAGTAGCATTACTTACCACGATGGTGGCTTGTTGAGCATGGCAGTAGTTAGACCCTGCCAAAGCCAGGAGCATCATCAGGCTCTTGGCCGTGATGCCCTTCATCATTTTTCCATGAATCTTTTTCATTTTGATTTGTTTGTTTTTTATTTAATACGAATGAATAGTTGTTGGTACTTAATAAAAAATTCTCGCAGATTTCGTTGGAAACTGCGAGAAATGCCTTTTATTCTTCTATAACGGAGATTTCCATGCTGATATCCTCCTTAGGTCTATCACCACGCATGGTTTCGCAGTTCTGAATTTTCTCCACTACATCAAGGCCTTCTTCCACCTCTCCAAATACGGTATATTGATTGTCGAGGAATGGGGTGCCGCCCACTTCGGTGTAAGCCTTCTGCTGCTCCTCGGTAAACTTAGGGTAGCCCTGCTCCTTGCAGCGTTTCTTGGTTTCATCCACCAGTTCATCCTGCAGTTTCATCAAGCCTTCGCGGTCGCGGTTGCGTCGGAAGTTCATGATTTCATCATGGTGCTCCTTGGCAAGCTGGTTGAAGATATTCTGCTCCATCTGCATGCCCATCTGCTTCTCCATCTGCTTCAGCTCGTTCTGCTTGTAGGTTTTTCCCCATACAATATAAAACTGGCTGCCGCTGCTCTCGCGGTTAGGGTTCACCTCGTCGCCAAGACGGGCAGCGCTCAAGGCACCACGCTTGTGGAAAAGTTGTGGATAAACGAACTCGGCAGGGATGGTATAATCAGGTCCGCCCGTGCCCAGCATCTTTCCCTTAGGAGCGCCCTTGCTATCCGGGTCACCGCCCTGGATCATGAAATCCTTGATGACACGGTGGAAGAGTGTGCCATCGAAATATCCCTCTTTTGTCAACTTGATGAAGTTGTCACGATGCTGAGGTGTTTCGTCGTAGAGGCGCACTTTGATGTCGCCCTCTGAAGTCTTAATCAATACTTTAGCCATAATAATTTATAATCAGTATATTTTATTAATCGGTATATGTCGTAATCAGTATGTTTTTTACCTTTTTACTTTTTTACCTTTTTACTTTTCGTAATACTCATTCCACTGCTTCATAGCCTCCTGCCAATCGGTCTGTTCACCGCTGGCTACAGCTTCTTTCTGTCTCTCTGCCTCGTCGCGAGCCTTGTCTCTTGCACGCTTAGCCTTCATAGCCTCGATGGTGGCATCGTCGAGAATCTGGATGGCGCCACGCTTGATGGCATCCTGCAGTTCCTCCTCGCCGAAAGCCTTGCCCGGCTCATTGAAGTCAGAGATGTTGAATTCATAATCCACGCGAAGGTCGTGGCGTATCATTTTCTGTTGTAAACGGTTGCCTGCGTTCTTGAGTCGCAGCAACTTTCCGATTTCCTTAATTTCTCCTGCTGAGTATTTGTTTCTTCCCATTAATATGATTTGATATTATTATTTCTGTGTGCAAAATTAAGCATAATCCTTGATAAAACCAAAGAAAAGTTTCAAGGAATTCATAAAAGAGTCCTTTTAACCTTTTACATTTTGCTTTTTTTTTACCTTTTTACTTTTTTACCCTTTTACCTTTAAATCACTTCCACGCCTTTTTCTGGTTCAGCTCTATCAGTCGGTCGAATTCGAAATCCGCCTTGATCTTATCCAGAATTCTCTTCACCACGATATTCATCACGCTGCCCCTGCTATAGTTAGCCGTGCACATGAAGTTTACACGTCCCTCTTTCACCAGCTGGCAAGCCATCGCCTCCTTCTCGGGCGTGTCATATACTGCGATGGAGTGGCCGCCGTGCTCCTTCACCATCTTCATGCAGGGCACATCGGTTTCGCCATCCCCGAAATAAATCATTCGCGGGAAAGGGATAGGACGCTTATTATCAGGAATATACTGATTTACCCTGCGGTTGTCGCTCACCTGCTTGATGCCCTTGTTAATCTTGAAGAGAAACTGCGTCTTGGTGGTGTAATCCACAGCAACGGCTGGCCAGTAGGCGATGCCATCGTCATTATAGAGAAACGAGCAGGCATAGATGTTCTCAAATTCATGGGCGATGGGCGTGCCCTCTATCATCTCCTTCAATCCCGAGGAGTTGATGTAGTGCCTGATGTCGAGGCCGATGCTTGCGCCATATTCGTTGATGAACGAGAACCATTGCTTCACGCCACGGAAGAGCTCCACATTCCTGCCGAAGCTCTGAAAGGATTCGCGAGTGAGCGAGATGTGGCTCTTCTTGGCTTCATCCAGCATCATATACATATAGGTCAAGATGCCGTTGGCATCCTCACCTACAGCCAGCTTCCTATTCTTATCCCAGAATTCCTCCTTCGTTTTTCCGGTTGCCTGGATGAACCCGAACTCCTGCATGTTGCCGGGAGATAATGTCCCGTCAAAATCATAAACCAGTGCTACCTGCGGTTTTTTCTTTGCCATATCCCGTTTCCTTTCTTCCTTTTACTTGAACTTGTCTTTTTCTTCTCTTGCTGGAACTTCCGCCCCTTCATAACCTGCAAATATACATATTTTTCTGCGATAAAGCCGCAAGTATATATATAAAAAAATATAAAGACACAAAAAAAGCGTGGAAAACTCATTTTCAGAGTCTTACACGCCTTTTATCTTATGCTAATCTAATAACGTCTCAATGTTGAGTGAAATTACTTAACTTCCTCAAAATCAGCGTCTTGTACGTCTTGAGCGCCGTCGTTGCCGCCCTGTGCCTGCTGGCCACCCTGTGCACCCTGAGGACCTGCCTGCTGACCGCCCTGATACATCTGCTGAGAAGCAGCCTGCATTACGGTGTTCAAGTTGTTGATAGCTGAATCGATAGCTGCAACATCACCTGCCTTGTGAGCATCCTTCAACTGCTGCAATGCCTGCTCGATGCCTGGCTTCTTGTCAGCAGGAATCTTATCACCGTTATCCTTCAGGAAGTTCTCGGTGGTGAAGATCATGCTGTCTGCCTGGTTCATCTTGTCAATCTTCTCGCGCTCAGCCTTATCAGCAGCAGCGTTCTGCTCTGCCTCAGCCTTCATGCGGTTGATCTCGTCCTCGCTCAAGCCAGATGAAGCCTCGATGCGGATGCTCTGCTCCTTACCGGTAGCCTTATCCTTAGCTGATACGTTCAAGATACCGTTGGCATCGATATCGAAGGTAACCTCAATCTGAGGAACACCACGGCGAGCTGGAGCGATACCTGTCAGGTTGAACTGACCGATACTCTTGTTCTGAGCTGCCATTGGGCGCTCACCCTGCAATACGTGGATGGTAACCTCTGTCTGGTTATCAGCTGCTGTAGAGAATACCTCGCTCTTCTTGCAAGGGATAGTTGTATTGGCATCGATGAGCTTAGTCATCACACCACCCATAGTCTCGATACCGAGAGTCAATGGAGTAACGTCGAGCAATACGATGTCGCCAACACCCTCTTCCTTGTTCAGGATGGCACCCTGGATAGCTGCACCTACTGCAACAACCTCATCTGGGTTAACACCCTTAGAAGGCTCCTTGCCGAAGTAGTTCTTAACGAGTGTCTGAACGGCTGGGATACGGCTTGAACCACCAACCAAGATAACCTCGTCGATATCTGATGTAGAGAGCTTAGCGTCACGAACGGCATTCTGGCAAGGTACCAAGCAAGCCTGAATCAGGTTGTGAGCCAACTGCTCGAACTGTGCACGGGTCAAAGTCTTAACCAAGTGCTTTGGCATACCGTCAACGGCTGTGATGTAAGGCAAGTTGATTTCTGTAGATGTAGAGCTTGACAACTCAATCTTAGCCTTCTCAGCTGCCTCCTTCAAACGCTGCATAGCCATAGGATCCTTGCGGAGATCTACGCCTTCCTCTGCCTTGAAACCATCAGCCAACCAGTTGATGATTACCTGGTCGAAGTCATCACCACCGAGGTGAGTATCACCATTGGTAGAAAGTACCTCGAATACGCCGCCACCGAACTCCAGGATAGAGATATCGAATGTACCACCACCAAGGTCGAATACGGCAATCTTCATATCCTTGTTAGCCTTGTCAACACCGTAAGCCAAAGCTGCGGCTGTAGGCTCATTTACGATACGCTGAACGTTCAAACCTGCAATCTGACCAGCCTCCTTAGTAGCCTGACGCTGTGAGTCAGAGAAGTAAGCAGGAACTGTGATGACAGCATCTGTAACCTCCTGTCCGAGATAATCCTCTGCAGTCTTCTTCATCTTCTGGAGAACCATTGCAGAAATCTCCTGTGGAGTATATTTGCGACCCTCGATTTCAACACGTGGATAACCACCCTCGTTTACTACTGTGTAAGGCATTGCCTCAGCCTCTTTCTGGCTCTGAGCGTATGTCTCACCCATGAAACGCTTGATAGAATATACAGTGTTCTTAGGGTTTGTGATGGCCTGACGCTTAGCAGGATCACCTACCTTGCGGTCACCATCCTTAACGAAACCTACTACTGATGGAGTAGTACGCTTACCTTCACTGTTAGCGATTACAACTGGTTCGCTACCTTCGAAAACGGCAACACAACTGTTTGTGGTACCCAAGTCAATTCCAATTACTTTTCCCATGATTATATCTTTTTTTTATTTTTTCGTTATTAATATGTTATTTATCTCATGAATCGCTGCCTTCGGGGAAGTCTGCCGAAGATATGCATCTGTCGGGAACTTCCTGAACTCAGCGTTCACGCTTTCCTTAATAACAAAGCATGTGCCAAGGGAATTTTAGTTCAAGGTGGCTGACAAGGTGTCAGATGATGCTGACAAAATAAAAGGAATCAAGATATAGGAGGCGATAAAATGTCGCATTCCCAATCTTGATTCCTCTATATATAATTAAGGTGTAAAACCTTATCTTACTTTATTTCTGCTCCTTGGCAGCAAGTGCTTCGCGAACCTTAGCCTCCAGTTCATCGAGAAGTTCTGGGTTGTCCTTGAGCAATGCCTTGCAGGCATCGGCACCCTGTCCGAGTTTAGAGCCGCCATAGCTATACCAGCTACCACTCTTTTCGATGATGTCGTTGGCTACTGCCAGACCGAATACCTCGCCGGCACGGCTGATACCTTCGCCAAACATGATGTCGAACTCAGCCTTGCGGAAAGGAGGAGCCACCTTGTTCTTCACAACCTTTACGCGAACCAGATTACCTACTACTTCATCGCCATCCTTGATGGCTGTTGCCTTGCGGATATCCAAACGCACAGATGCATAGAACTTCAATGCATTACCACCTGTAGTTGTCTCTGGGTTGCCGAACATAACACCAATCTTCTCGCGCAACTGGTTGATGAAGATGCAGGTAGTGTTGGTCTTGCTGATGGTAGAAGTGAGCTTGCGGAGAGCCTGACTCATCAATCGAGCCTGAAGACCTACCACATTGTCACCCATATCGCCTTCGATTTCCTTCTTAGGAGTCAAGGCTGCTACAGAGTCAACAACTACGATGTCTACAGCAGCAGAACTGATCAGCTGGTCTGCAATCTGCAACGCCTGCTCACCATTATCTGGTTGTGAAATCCACAAGTTATCAACATCAACGCCCAATTTAGCCGCATAGAAACGGTCGAAAGCGTGCTCAGCATCAATGAAAGCAGCGATACCGCCGGCCTTCTGAGCCTCTGCGATGGCATGGATAGCCAATGTTGTTTTACCGGAAGATTCCGGACCGTAAATCTCGATGATACGTCCCTTAGGATAACCGCCTACGCCCAGTGCATTGTCGAGAGCGATACTGCCTGTAGGGATAACTTCGATATTCTCAACGTGCTCATCTCCGAGTTTCATGATAGAGCCCTTACCGAAGTCCTTTTCTATCTTAGCCATGGCTGCCTGAAGAGCTTTCAGTTTGCCTTCATTGGGATTCAATTTTCCCTCTTGCATTTCTTTTGCCATATTCTTATTTTATTTAAAGTTTAGTCGATTTCCAAATCGCCATCAAACACCTCGTGCCATGGCAATCCCTGCTTGTTCAACTGCTCCATGAATGGATCTGGGTCAAACTCCTCTACGTTCCAAACTCCTGGCTTCTTCCAGATGCCCTTCAAGAACATCATCGCACCAATCATGGCTGGCACACCAGTGGTGTAGCTGACGCCCTGCATACCGGTTTCGTTGTAAGCCTCCTGGTGCTTGCAGTTGTTATAAACGTAGTAGGTGCGCTCCTTGCCATCCTTCTTACCACGGATGCGGCAACCGATAGATGTTTCGCCATCATAGTTCTCGCCGAGATCCTGTGGGTTAGGCAATACTGCCTTGAGGAACTGCAATGGAACAATCTTCACCTTGGCTGTCTTGCCGGAACCGTCTGCCAATGGAGCTTCGTACTCGATTTCGTCGATGCGGCTCATACCGAGGTTCTGAATGCAGTCGAGGTATGTGAGATACTGCTGACCGAAGGTCATCCAGAAACGTGCCTCCTTGATGGTAGGGTAGTTCTTTACCAGGCTCTCCAACTCTTCGTGGTGCATCAGATAGCTCTCGCGAGGGCCGATGTTAGGGTAGGTGAGAGGCTTGTGGATAGACAATGGGTCGGTTTCGATCCATTCGCCATCCTTATACCAGAGTCCCTTCTGGGTAATCTCGCGGATATTGATTTCAGGGTTGAAGTTGGTTGCGAAAGCCTTGTGATGGTTACCGGCGTTGCAATCCACGATGTCGAGCACCTCAATCTCATCGAAGTGATGCTTGGCTGCATAAGCGGTGAAGATGCCTGATACACCTGGGTCGAAACCGCAACCGAGGATAGCGCAGAGACCTGCCTGCTCAAACTTATCCTTGTATGCCCACTGCCATGAGTACTCGAAGTGAGCCTCGTCCTTAGGCTCATAGTTAGCGGTATCCATGTAGTTGCAACCGCAAGCCAGACAGGCATCCATGATGGTGAGGTCCTGATAAGGCAAAGCGAGGTTGATGACAAGCTCAGGCTTGTAGCTATTGAAGAGAGCCTTCAACTGCTCAACGTCGTCGGCATCCACCTCAGCTGTCTGAATATCCATCTTGTAGCCCTTGGCATGGATATCCTTAACCAGCTTATCGCACTTTTCCTTGCGACGGCTAGCAATCATAAACTCGGTGAAAACGTCCTGGTTCTGGACGATCTTGAAGGCAGCCACGGTAGCCACGCCACCTGCGCCAATCATAAGTACTCTACTCATTTTTTATCTTTAATGTTAAGTGTTTAATGTTAAATGTTAAATTAGGCTTGTGCCAACGAGCTATTGAATTCTTCACTCTTCACTCTTCGTTCTTCACTTTATCTCGTTTGCCGAAATTCCCAGGGCATTCATGAGCGAATATCCGAGAATCTCCTGTCGGAAGTTTCCTCCCGGCATTGGCTGCATGGCGAAGAGGGTGATGCGCTTGTCGTCATCTTCCACCTTTCTCAGCATATCGCGGAGCCGGTCGTAAGCATCTCCATTCTCAGAATTTGGGATTACCATCACTCGCTTCACCTCCTTGGCGTTGCATACGGTGCGTGCCACATCTACGAGGAAGTCATCCTTGCCTACCATCTTTTCCTCTGTAGGATAAGAAGAGATGATGAATTCTCCAAGCTTGTCATCCTTGAAAGCCTGAGCGTTCAGATCCTTCTCATAGTTGGCAGGGCGGAAGTTCTTCATCGCCATCGACTGTTTGTCGTGGATAAGCACAACCTGTGTTTCGTGCTCGCCCTCTCTAAGACCTCCGTCAAGGGCAATGCAGACTGCCCATTGTGCCATATCAGCTGGCTGGATGCGGCGGTTGATCATTCGTTCGAAGTTGACTATCAGGTCGAAAGCCACTCGGTCGATATAATCGGCGTCAGCGATGATTACATTCTCGCTCCATTTTATATTGTTTGTATCTAATGTATTCATTGGTGCAAAAATTAAGCAAACGAGCATTATGAAAGTTTGCTTTCAAATTGTCGAATGCAGATTATTTCTGCAAATTTACGAATAAATTTCGTAATTAAGGCATTTTGAAAATATAAAATAATAAAAAAGATAGTATTTTCATCATTTCTTCATTTGATGGAATACTATCTTCTGTATTTTATGCGATAAATCGGGGGCTTCTTCTTTCCGTTCTCCGGTCTTCTTTCTCGGCAATCCGGGTTCTTCTTCTTTCTGTTTTCCGAAGTATTTTATGCAATAATCTTCGCCAGATAATGTCCGGCGAGCACGGCGACGAGTCCCAGTGCCAGGCTTCCGAAGAGATAGAGCATCATATAGAGGTAATTTTCCTCCTTCATCAATCCCGCCCCCTCGTTCATAAAGGTAGAGAAGGTAGTGAATCCTCCGCAGAATCCCGTGGTAAGCAGCAGTTTGGCAGATGGCGACATCCATCCCCCTTCCCGCCAGCTCAATCCCGAGAGGAACCCGATGATGAGGCATCCCGTCACATTCACCGCCATCGTTCCGAAAGGAAAGGCTATCACCGTGCAGGATTGCACCATCTTTGAAATCCAATATCTCATGCCGCCTCCGAAGAAGCTGCCTATGCTGACTATTAATATTTCTTTCATCTCCTTATATAATATATGTATAATAATTTGGTGCAAAAGTACGGGTTTTATTTCTACTGGCAAAAATATTTTTGGAAAAAAGATCATCCTCTGCTTAATTTTCTACTCTAATCTTTCTTTTAAGGGATAAAGAAGCAATCTGAAGGCTATAATGAAGCAGGGAAGGTTCCTCTTCTTACAGATAAGATTATGTTGAACAATTAAAATAAATAGGAGAAACAAGTTATGAAACGAGTATTCAATCTTTTGGTAGTAGATGAGAGTGGCAGCATGAGTATTATCGAACACCAGGCACTGGTGGGTATCAACGAGACCCTGACCACGATTCAGAAAATGCAGAAAGTGCATAAGGACATGGAGCAGCGGGTAACGCTCATCACCTTCGACAGCACCCACAAGAAGCAGTTCTACGATAATGTGTCTGCCCGCCATGCCAACCCTTTGAAATCTAGGGATTACAACCCATGTGGCGGCACACCTCTTTATGATGCCATTGGCATGGGTATTGCCAAGATCAACGCCGTGACCACCGAGGATGACAGCGTGTTGGTAACTATCATTACGGATGGTGAGGAGAACTGCAGCGAGGAGTATGATTTGAAGATGATCAAGAACCTCATTGAGAAGTTGAAGAAGCAGAACTGGACCTTTACCTTCATCGGCACCGATGACCTTGATGTGGAAAACATTGCTCATGGTATGGGCATCGACAACCACCTCCAGTTTTCAGAAGATGAGGCTGGCACCAAGGCGATGTTTGCAAGAGAAAACAGAGCCAGGGAGCGCTATAACAAGTGCCGTGCGATGGATTGCAAGATGGAAGTGGGTAGTTATTTTGAGGAGAAATAAAGAACGTACCATCTCATAAATGTCCTGGTTTTATAAATGATGGCAATAATTACTGTGCGAATTGCGCCAAACAAAATGTTAAGTGTCATGCAGTTTATCACTAGGCAATACATTTGTTATATGTGTATAGTTACGAATTAATATTATTTGTATGTATAAGGATGTTTATATTGGTCTTGCACATGACGAGTCATAATAAAATCTTTTATTGATTGAATATCAACGAATTAAGTATAACAAAGAATGTAACTGCTAACGATTTAG